>CAIOZP010000037.1 GCA_903862805.1 uncultured Fibrobacterota bacterium | reverse complement strand
ATGCAGCGATATGCTGAGTGATACCACCAGCCTCACCTGCGATGACGTTCGTCTTGCGAATATAGTCGAGCAAAGAAGTCTTGCCGTGGTCAACGTGACCCATGACCGCAACAACCGGATGACGTTTCTCTTCCGTAACGGCGATCTCGTCTTCGGCGATTTCCTCTTCGGCTTCGTACTCGCTCATGAGCTGAGCGGTGAAACCGAACTCATCGACAATAAGCTCGATTGCTTCGAAATCGAGACGCTGATTTATCGTGACGAACATCCCGAACTCGAGGCACTTTGCAATGACCTCGGCGCTCTTGACTTCCATCATGTTGGCAAGCTCGGCAGCGGTTACGTATTCGGAAACATTAAGAATTGGACGACCTTCGGTCACCACCTCTTCCTGCTCGCCACCTTCTTTTTTGTACTTCTTTCGGGTAACACCGGCGCCGATTTTTGCGAGCGTCTTTTTGACGTTCGCCTTCATCAGATTTTCGTCAACCTCGGCACGTGGCGCGTTCTTGCCGCCCTTGCGACCTGCGGTTTTTTTAGAATCGAAAGGCTTTGCCTTCTCTTTGTCTTTATGGTGTCCGTGGGCACCTTCTTTTATGGGAGCTGGAGCTGCTGCCGGATTGATAAATCCGCCGCCGCCACCGCTGCCACCAGCACCACCGCGAGCACCGCCACCGGTACTTGTAAATCCACCTTCACGACTTCCGCTGAACGCCGGTCTGTCTCCAAATTGACGTGGAGCACCACCTTCAGGACGAGGTGTCCACGGACGAGGCGCGCCACCATCTGAACGTGGCGGACGATCTCCAAATGGACGACCCGCGCCACCATCGGGACGAGGAGTCCACGGACGAGGCGCGCCATCGCCAGTGCGTGGTGGACGATCGCCGTAAGGACGAGGCGCACCACCATCTGGACGTGGCGGACGCGGCCCATCGCCACCGACCGGACGTTCCGGCCCTGGCCGACGATCGGAGCTATATCGCGCCGGACGTTCGCCAGGAACATGCGGCGGGTGATCGGAACTGCGAAGCGAAGTGCTACGACCAACCGAATGCGAACGGGCATCGCTGCTTTTTGCGTGCGGAGCTGATCCTTCGGACACGGCATGAAGCGCATGTGTCGCCGGTTTCTCGGCCGGTGCACTTTCGGCAACAGGTTCAGCGGCAGCAGGTTCTTCTTTTTTGCCAACGGGCTTGGAAAGAGCCGCCTTGTTCTCGGCGATCTTCTTCTGCTTCTCGGCGTACTGCTTCTTTACCTCGGCGCGCTTCTCTTCGAATTTCTTATTGATCTGGTCACGCAGTGTATCATCAACCGAGCTCATCGGGCCCTTGACGGCAACACCCATCTCCTTCAGGATCTGGATCAGCGCATCGGCCGAGACCTTGAATTCCTTAGCGAGATTATAGACTTTTTCCTTGGCCATTTTTTTCCTTTACAAGGCTTTCGGCAGGCAGGATTTCCCTCGACAGGAAACCTATTCTTTCGGACTCAACTCCTCGTCGGCGTCCTGACCCACAGCATTCTCGACGATGTCGGCAAGTTCGGTTTCGGGAGCGGCTTCGCCCTCAACTCCGAGATCATCTTCGTCGTCTTCAGCGTCATCGGTTTCCGGTTCTTCTTCCGGAGGCGGCGGTGCAGTGAGGATCTCCTCCTGCTGCTCGTCGGTGAATTCCGAGAATTCCTCTTCGCCGTAGATGTCGAGCTCGATACCGGCAAGCTTCGACGAAAGACGGACGTTCTGTCCTTCTCTGCCAATCGCAATCGCCAGATCTTCGTCGCTGATAATTACAACGATCTTCGCATCGCCAACCGGAATCATCTTGCGAACCTCTGCCGGAGCAAGGATTCGTCTGATGAGAAGGTTCTGATCTTCCGTCCAGTGAACGATGTCCATGCGCTCGTTTGAAAGCTCGCGAACAATCGCCTGAACGCGGTTGCCTCTCATGCCGACGCATGCGCCGACCGGATCGATGCGGCTGTCGGATGTTGTTACGGCAACCTTGGCGCGATAGCCAGGCGCACGAACAACCTTGATAACGCGAACAATGCGCTCGAAAATTTCGGGCACTTCGATCTCGAAAAGTCTCTCGACAAATTCGGGACAGGCGCGCGACAGAATGACCTGCGGCCCCTTCACGTTGTTGCGAACATCGAGGATACATGCGCGAATGGGATCACCCTGACGATAGCGTTCCTTGCGAATCTGCTCGCGGAAGGGAATGATCGCCTCGGTGCGCCCGAGGTTGATGAGCAAATTGCCCTTCTCGATCTGCTGAACAGTGCCGGTAACAAGCTCGCCAATACGATCGGAGAAATCGGCAAAGATCTTCTCGCGTTCATGCTCACGTACACGCTGGATAATTATCTGCTTCGCCGTCTGGATCGCCGAACGTCCGAACACATTCACGTCGAGTTCTTCGACAATCTCGTCGCCGACCTCAAGCGTAGGATCGATGTCTTGAGCGTCGTCGAGAATAAGCTCGGAAGCCGGATCGGTAACCTGATCAAGCACCACGCGCTGAAGCGTGTAAGCCTTGATGACACCCTTCTCACGATCAACATCAACTTCTACATTAATGTCTTTGTCGATGTACTTGCGTGCAGCCATTGCAATGGCGTCGCGCAGTGAATCGAGCACGAGATCGATATTGATGTTCTTTTCCTTGGTGACGGCACCGAGTGCCGCCGCAATGTCGAGACCCTTTTGAGTCTCATGAGCGATCTGTCTTTTTGTTGCCATTATCGTCCCTTTCAGAAACGATGCGTTATTTGAAATATTCGAAAAATCAGAATTTAAGCTCGATCCGCCCCGAAAGAATCGCGGGGATTTTTATCTCCCGTTTCCCCGATGGCGTCTCGAGAGTGACCGTCTGGTCGGCACTCGAAACCACTTTGCCAACGAACGAGCGGCTCTTCGGCGCACCTTCTTCATCGCGCAAACGAATCGAAACGTTCTGCCCAACAGCGCGCCGGAAATCCTTCTCGTCGAT
>CAIOZP010000036.1 GCA_903862805.1 uncultured Fibrobacterota bacterium | reverse complement strand
TCTTGCCTTTTGACTTGGCAGGCTTGTCAGCGGCTATTGCCTTCTGATCAGCGGCGACAGTTGCCTTATCGGTCTTTGCTGTCTCTTTATCAGTCTTGATCTTTTCCTTTTCGGCAGTAACGGCTTCGGCGTTCTTTGCCTTCTTGTCCTTGGCGAGCTGAATCCCATCGGCCTTGAGTGTCTTCTGGTCTTCGGCAAGCTTGGCTTTGTCTTCTTTGAGCTTGGCTTTGTCCTGAGAAAGCTGGTCGCCGGCAGCCGGTGCTGCGGCCGGTTCCTGAGCTGAAACTGAAGACACTGAGACGGCAATCGCAAGAGCAACTGCAAGTGCTGACGCTGCACGGATCATGGTAACCCCCAATAGAAAAATTGTATCAATCCGTCGGAGTCGATGCGTTTCATCGCTCCATCAGGAAACTACGCAAGGCGCGCGCCAACGCGCAAGTGCCAATCGCCATCGGAAAACGTCATGCAGGGAAGAAGGGATAGGGTTGGTTTGACCAAAATGTGAAAGCGTTCAACCAAAACGTCAGGCGGTCTCGATGCGGCTCCTGATAATCCTGCCGATTTCCTTCATAGGTACAGGCTTTTCGTAGAAAGTGGCGTTCAGGCTGGTGATCCGGTCTGCTGTAATTTCCGGGATGTAGCCGGAGATCATTATCTTTGATGCCCCGGCCGGTGATGCCTCCAGCAGTTCGAGTCCGCTTACATAGGGCATTCCGTAATCGGTGATAATTATATCGACAGGATTGGATTTGACGTAGGCGAGTGCATCGCGGGAATCGTTGAACGAGACTGTTTTGCACGGCAGGTCAAGTATTCCGATGTAGCTCTCGAACAGATCTGTAATCGATGCCTTGTCATCAACAACGACAACAACGACCGGATGACTCATCACTCCGCCTTAAAACAAAAATCGCATCGGCATTGCCGAAGCAGGGACAGACAGCCAGCAAAAATAATTCGGAACGGTGATACTTGCAGGATTTTCATCGTCAACTATATTATCCCGAGGGTCGCGGTGGCTTGCCGCGACCTTCGGTACCGTTGATCTGCATACGGACGTCCGAATCGAATTTCAACAAGGCTGATGATGAGTCGAATATTTCTGTTCCTGCTGTACTTTTCAATCGTCACAAGTTTCGCCGAACCGCTGTCGAATCCGGCCGACAGCATTCTCAATCCGATGCGTTCAGTCCTCGATAGCATAGTTGCCGATCCTCACATACGTATGAAGGAAATCGGGGCTGTCGATGGGCTTTTCGCCGAAAAACGGAAGTCTTTGCAGTGGATTGGATCGATAATCCGCACCAGTTCCAAAGGTCTTCTTGTCAACAACTTCGGAACACTGCTGGCTTACGGAGACAAAGGCTCTGAGCTTTCTTCACGGGAATGGTTCGCTGCGGCAATCCGCGACACGGCACCAGTCTTTACAATAGAGAAAAAGGGCGGATCGCTCGAACCCTGTATCGTCTGCTCAAAGCGCTTCTTCGTGACGCGCGAGGACGGATCGAACCGGCTCGGCGGCGTGATCGCAATCGCGGTTGATCCGCGCCGTCTGCTTGCAACATCCGCCTTCGCGAAAGGTGCCGGACTTTCGATCGACAGCGTGGAATTTTTTCCGGCACTTACAGGCTCGCATCTGTATCGTTCGCGCCTTCTTCATGAGTTGACGGTGTCGATTCCTGCTATGCAGGCTCCGCGCTCGGACATAAAAGAAATCGCATCTGTCAAGGAAGAGAGTGTGCTGGTTGAAAAACTGAAGCAAAGCCCGCTGCGAGCGCCAGTTGCTTCGGCATTCGACCAGAAGATTAGCGTGATTTTTTCCGCCATTGTCGCGCTGGTCATAGTTGCGATATTAGCCGGACTTGTTTTTCTCCGGCGGAAAAAGACAGTGAAAAGACCTCCGACGAGCATGGTTCAAATTACAGAACCGAAGGAAATTTCGGAGACCTCCGACACCGATTACTTTTCACTTGAAACTCGGGATATTGTAGCGCCGGTTCTTGACGACAAAGACAAAGCTCTTGTTGCGGCACGTCGCGAACAATACAACGATACCCTTGAACGCGAGCGTGGCTTTGTAGAGGAACAGGTTCGCAACAATCTCACGCAGTATTTCAGTCAGACACTGAAAGACGAAATTCGCAGCGAGGTCCACAGCCGACTGACAGCCTCAATTGAGCAGGAAGAAACCGAGGCGTTGCGCGCATCAATCCGCAAAGATGTCGAATACCATCTTCGTGAAACCTTCGGCGAAAAAGAACGGGAAGATCTTCAGCGCACGATAGCCGAAGAGGTTCGGAGCGAATTTACCGAGGAACTTTTTGAATCGGAGAAAGCAAAGTATTCTGCAGAGATCCGTGAGGAAATTCTCCGCACAGATTCGTCGCAATTGCGTCAGGATACTTTCGAGAATCTCCGTGCAGAAATCGCTGCCGAACTTGCCGAAAGCGAAACGGAAGATCTTCGTTCGACGCTTCGCCGCGAGCTTGCCGACGCGGTCGCTGCCGATGTCAACACCGAGCGCGAAAGCATGTATACCGCCGCCAGAAAAATCCTTGAAGACCGCATCTCCGAAGAATTGTCCCGCGAGGAAGGAAGCCTTCGCAGCCTTGCGCTTTCTCAGTTGCGCGAAAGTATCCGGACAGAAGCGGAATCGTCTTTTCGGCCGTCATTCATAATTGAAGAAACAGAAGCACTACGCAGGACGATTGCCGCCGCGATTCGCAACGATGAGTCGGAAACCATAACCGAAAGTGAACGGCAGAAACTTCGCGATGAACTTCGTTCCATGCTCGAATCCACCGAACGTCACAGCATCGAGCAGGAAGAGAGCGATGCACTTCGGGCCGAACTCCGTGCAGAGATTGAGCATCGCGAATCGGAGTCGATGGAACATGATCTTCGGGCGGAACTTTCGGCAGCGCTGAAAACACGGCTCGAAACCGACGAGATTTCGTACATCAGAGCCGAGGTGATGGAAGAGCTGCGCACGGTGGTCCGCGAGAAAATTCTTCGAGAGGAACTTCACGACATCAGTGCCTCGATCAGAACAGAAATCGAGACCACAATTCGTGAGCAGATCGAGCGCGAAGAAGCGCAGGAGATCCGTGAGCACGAACGTGAACGCATTGCAACCATCGAGGCAGACATCGCGAAAGCCGCCATGGAAAAGGCGATCAAAGACACATCCATTTCGAGCATTTACCGCAAGGTTCGCGAAGAGATTTACGAGGAAACGCTCAAGACGCTTCGCAGCAGTTTCCTCGAACGTTATCGCCGTCATTTCGAGGTCGTTCTTCGCCGGGCGGTTGCCAAAGCCGAGCAGAGTGCCGAAGCGAAAGTCGCTTCACGGATTGCCAACGAGTTTGCATCTTTGCGCGAACAGCTTGACAAAACGGAACAGTCGGTCGTCTCGGCGATTCCTACCGACTCGATTGAAAAAACCTTCGAAAGCCTTTCCGAACAGAAGAAGAAATATCGCTTCTTCAACCTTAACAGCACGCAGACCGATGGTCTCATCGACTACATTGGGCGCGTGGCAGAATCCTCGCGCACCGCCACCGAAATCGTCAGCGATGGAATGAAGGCAATGCGGGCATCTATTTTTGCGGCGGCCGGACGTTTTACCGGCTTGGAATCAACAGCTGCAGAGGATGCCGACAATGAAGATTCGAACGGGACTGGGTCAGGACTCCCACAGGTTTGACTCCGATACTTCCGCAAAGCCGCTGATCCTCGGCGGTGTGATAATCGATGGCTGCCCGGGACTCGACGGCAACAGCGATGCCGACGTGGTTCTGCATGCACTTACCAACGCTGTCAGCGGAATCACCGGCGTGAATATTCTCGGAGCTATTTCCGATAAGATGTGCCTCGAAGATGGCATCAAAGACAGCCGCCCG
This sequence comes from uncultured Fibrobacterota bacterium, assembly GCA_903862805.1. Taxonomy (GTDB): domain Bacteria; phylum Fibrobacterota; class Chitinivibrionia; order Chitinivibrionales; family CAIOZP01; genus CAIOZP01. The sequence continues at coordinate 2,047 of CAIOZP010000036.1, read as the reverse complement.
TATTTACAGAAAGCCCTCGAATATCTTGACGGATGGAGAATCGTCCATGTCTCGATGAGCATCGAGGCAAAGCGCCCGAAGCTTTCTCCGCATATAGACAAAATTAAAGAATCGGTAGCAGAAATCCTTGGGCTTGACAAGTGCGAAGTCGGTCTGACTGCCACAAGCGGCGAAGGTCTTACTGCGTTTGGTCGCGGCGAAGGAATACAGGTTTTTGCAATCATGACGGCAGTGAAGGATTGACAATATGGCGATGAATCTCGTGCGGACACTGATGCCTGAACAGGATGCCGAAATCCGTGCAAAAAATTTTGAAGAGGTCACGACTGGCTATTCCGCAGAGCAGGCAATTCTCGAGGCATCGCGTTGTCTTCAGTGCAAGAAACCAAACTGCGTCGGCGGCTGTCCGGTAAACATAGACATTCCGGCGTTTGTCAAACTCGCCGCCGAAGGTCGCTTCACGGAAGCAGCGCGAAAAATAAAGGAATCAAGTAGCCTGCCTGCAATTTGCGGTCGCGTCTGTCCGCAGGAAACCCAGTGCGAAGGATTGTGTGTGCTTGACAAAAAGGGAGCGGCGGTTGCTATCGGCGCACTCGAAATGTTTGTCGCAGACTGGGAACGGACTCACGAGGGCTACGCCGCACCGAAAGAAAAAGCAAAGAATGGAAAACGTGTCGCGGTGATCGGATCCGGTCCGGCAAGTCTCGCCGCTTCCGGCGATCTTATCCGCGAAGGTTTTGAGGTGACCGTGTTCGAGGCATTGCACGAACTCGGCGGAGTTCTTACCTATGGCATTCCCGAGTTTCGTCTGCCCAAAGCAATCGTTCAGTCCGAGATAAATTATCTGCGAACCGCCGGTGTCGTCTTCGAGAAAAATTTTGTGGTGGGAAAAACTGCCACCATCGACGAACTTCTCGACGAAGACGGTTACGACGCGGTCTTTGTCGGAACCGGTGCCGGTCTTCCGGTATTCATGAACATACCGGGCGAAAACGGCGTCGGCGTCTATTCGGCAAACGAATATCTCACCCGCGCAAATCTGATGCGCGCCTGGCGCGACAATACCACAACGCCGATCCACAAACCCGCCAGAGTTGTAACGATCGGCGGCGGAAATGTTGCAATGGATTCGGCACGAACCGCCCTGCGCTTCGGTGCGACTTCGTACATCGTCTATCGCCGATCACTCGAGGAAATGCCTGCACGAAAAGCCGAGGTTCATCATGCGCAAGCAGAGGGAATCATCTTCGAGCTTCTTGTCAATCCGCTTGAAATTCTGCTTGACGAAAAGGGAATCGTTCGTGGAATGAAATGCGTCAGAATGGAGCTTGGCGAACCCGACGCAACGGGACGTCGCCGTCCGAAGGAAATTGCCGGAAGCGAATTTGAAATAGAATGCGACGCAGTGATCATTGCAATCGGAACAACTCCCAATCCGCTTATTCCGGCAACCACACCCGGCATGGATGTGTCGAAGCACGGAACAATCGTCGCCGATGAAAACGGCAGAACCGCCAAGCCGAAGGTCTATGCCGGAGGCGACATCGTGACCGGTGCCGCTACCGTGATCCTCGCGATGGGCGCAGGAAAAAATGCGGTGGCATCAATCAAAAAAGATTTATTGAAGGACTGATTTTATGGATTTCATTGAAGAACTTTCGTGGCGCGGATTGATTCACCAAACAACGCCAGGCGTGAAGGAACACCTCGCCAAAGGCATGGCAGTCGGATACGGCGGATTTGATCCGACTGCGCCGTCGCTACAGATCGGAAATCTTGTTGCGATTATGATGCTTGTTCATTTCCAGCGGGCCGGACACAAACCGATTGCGCTTGTCGGCGGAGCCACCGCGATGATCGGCGATCCTTCCGGCAAATCTGCCGAGCGCAATCTTTTGGGCATCGACGAAATACGAAACAACGAGGCGAAGATCCGCGCACAGCTTGAATATTTTCTCCAGTTCGACGGTGTGCCGAATCCGGCAGAGATCGTCAACAACCACGACTGGTTCGGCGGCATGGCTTTGCTCGATTTCCTGCGCGACAT
>CAIOZP010000035.1 GCA_903862805.1 uncultured Fibrobacterota bacterium | reverse complement strand
GGTTCCGAGCATTCCGGCAGCGCCAGTAACAACGATCTTCATCAGCTCATTTCCTTTGTGCAAAAAATTTGTGTTGAACAAAAGTCAGAGCGGAGTATCTTTATATTCGGTGTCAAGCCAATGCTGAAGCTCTGTTATTGTCATCCATTCTTCGATGTTGTCGCTCGAATAGACGAAACCATCGGAACATTTTTTACCATCCTAGATTCGCAGGCTGTCTTCGTTCCAAGCATGGATTGCAGGAAGGATTTTGTAATAACCGTCATACTTATATGTGAACATTGCATCTTCTTCGGAGATCATCTGCTCGTGAAGTTTTTCGCCCGGACGAATGCCGACGATCCTTATTTCAGCTTTCGGAGCAACAGCCTTTGCAAGATCGGCAACCTTCATCGATGGGATTTTTTTGACGTAAATTTCACCGCCAACCATGTCTTCGAAAGCTTTCCAAACGAGCTCGACTCCCTGTTCAAGAGTAATCATGAAGCGCGTCATTCTATCGTCCGTGACAGGCAGAACTCCGGTATTCATCACCGAACGGAAAAACGGAATTACGGAACCTCTGGAACCCATAACATTACCGTAACGGACAACTGCAAAACGTGTATCATGCTGACCTGAATATGAATTTCCGGCTACAAATACCTTGTCGGATGCGAGCTTTGTGGCGCCGTAGAGATTGATCGGATTACAAGCTTTGTCGGTTGAAAGAGCGACACACCGCTTTACCCTTTTGTCAATGCAGGCATCAATGACATTCATCGCGCCATTGATGTTGGTCTTGATGCATTCGAAAGGATTATACTCGGCAGTCGGAACAATTTTTGTGGCCGCAGCGTGGACGACATAATCGACTCCGTCGAGTGCGCGATACAAACGCTCCCTGTCTCGTACGTCACCGATAAAAAATCTGACGCGATCATCGCCGGCATAAAGTTTTGCCATATCCCACTGCTTCATCTCATCGCGAGAATAGATGATAATCTTTCTGGGATTATATTTTGCAAGTGTCATTTTTACGAACTTGTGACCAAATGAACCCGTACCACCTGTGACCAAAATTGTTGAGTCTTTCAACATCTTGTATTCCTTTTATTTGTTGACAAAATTATTCTCTTCGTTTCACACCACAGAAATCTATTACATGCAGACCCGCGACATCAAGTGCTTTAAACGGCGTATGAGCGACAAGGAATGCCACAACGTCGGCGCCCAAAAGCGCATCGTCTATTGAAACAAGATTCAACCCAGCGACTGATTTTGCATTCGGCTCACAACAGACTGCTTCTGGAATTACGGCGCATACTTTTTTCGCGATCTTTATTGCCGGTGATTCGCGCAGATCGTCGATGTCTGGTTTGAATGCCAGCCCCATTAACACAACACGTGGCTTGCGACCGCTGTTGGCTTCGAACTCTGCGGCGGCTGAAACAATTTTGCCAATGACCCATTCGCTCTTTGTGTCGTTGACGCGACGGGCGGTTCCGATAAGCTTGGCTGTTTCAGGTTCTGCATGAACGATGAACCACGGATCAACAGCGATGCAATGACCACCGACACCGGCGCCGGGCTGCAAAATCTTGACTCGCGGATGACGGTTTGCCATGCGGATCAATTCCCAAACGTCAATGTTCATGCGGTCGCAAAGCATCGACAGTTCGTTGGCAAAAGCGATGTTGACATCACGATATGAGTTCTCTGTAAGTTTAACCATTTCAGCAGTACGGGCATTTGTTTCAAATACACGGCCACGTACAAATCCACGATAAAAATCGGCGACTTTGGTTGAACAGGCATTTGTCAATCCGCCAACAATACGGTCGTTCTCGATAAGTTCGATCATGACTCGGCCCGGCAAAACACGTTCCGGGCAGTGCGCAATGAACACGCCGTCGGTGGCAATTCCGGCAGCAGCAAGTTCATCTCTAACCTGTTCGGTAGTTCCAACCGGCGAGGTTGATTCAAGAATTACAATGTCGCCTTGCTTGACAAACGGGGAAATCATTTTTGTAGCCGAAAGGACATAGTCAACATTCGGAGAAGGAATATTGCCGGAATCGTGATGAAATGGTGTAGGCACACAAATCATGAATACATCGGCGGCTTCCGGCTTTGTTGACGCACGAAGGCGACCTGACGAAACGGCGGCTCTTACAAAGGTATCCAGATCCGGCTCGACGATGTGAATGTGACCGGCATTGATCGTATCAACAACGTGGCTGTTCACGTCAACACCGACAACATCGTACCCGCGATTGGCAAGCAATGCGCCGGTCGGCAGACCAATATATCCAAGACCCATGATACAGATTTTCTTAGCCATCATGCCGCCTTAACAAAACTTGTAGAAATTATATCTGCAACCTTTTTGCTCGTGGTTCCTTCGCCATAAGGATTCACGGCATTCGCCATCTTCGCGTAAGATTCTCTGTTGTCAAACAGCTCGCAGACGGCATCCACAATTACTTTGCGATTAGTTCCGACAAGCCGTGCGGTTCCGGCATCAACACCTTCCTGACGTTCGGTTACATCGCGCATAACAAGTACCGGCTTTCCAAGACTCGGCGCTTCTTCCTGAATACCGCCGGAATCGGTCAGCACCAGATACGATTTGCTCATCAGCCAGATCAGGTAAGGATAATCGAGTGGATCAATCAAAAAGATATTTTTCTTGTCTGACAGAATTCGTCCGACGACTTCCCGAACATTGGGATTGAGATGCACCGGATAGACAAACTGTGCATCAGGGTATTTTTCGGCGACATCTTTTATTGCATTGCAAAGATTCTCGAAAGGCTCGCCAAAACTCTCGCGGCGATGACCGGTGATGAGGACTATGCGCTTATCGAAATCGAGATTCTTGAAATAATCGAAATACTTTTCTTCGCCTTGCCGTCTAATAAGATCGAGACCAAGAAGAAGTGCGTCTATCACCGTGTTGCCGACCTGCCAGACATTTTTGGATATTCCCTCTTTGTCAAGACTGGAGACAGCGCGATCGGTTGGAGCAAAATGAAAATCGGCAATATGACCAGCAAGGATTCTATTGCCTTCCTCAGGGAATGGCGAATATTTATTCCCGCTTCGTAAACCGGCTTCGATATGAACGACCTTGATTTTTTCGTAGTAACCGGCAAGTGCGCCGATAAAAGCCGTGGTTGTATCACCCTGAACAAAAATCACATCGGGACGACATTCCTTTATGACTTTTTCGAGCCCCTTAAGCCCATCAGCAGTGATGTCAAAAAGAGTCTGATTTGGTTTCATCAAATTCAAATTGAAATCTTCGGGAATGCCGAAAAAATCGATGACTTGTTTGAGCATTTCACGGTGCTGGCCGGTGAGACAGACCAGTGTCTCGAACTCGGATGTGCGCTTTTTGAACTCCCTTACAAGGGGTGCCATTTTTATGGCTTCCGGCCGAGTGCCGAAAACAAAAAGAGCCTTTATCACTACCAGACCTCAATTTTTAAATAATGCCGACACATTTGCAGAAAAACCAACAGACCCTTAATATACATGTAGGGACTGTGTCTGCAAAGTGGGTCTGTATTCCAAAAAGCCAATTTCAGATGACGTTTATTGCTCCGATATGGGAAAAATCGATATGCGCAAAGTATCAGACAAAGAACGGGAATTATTGCGGATCATTATCCGGATCATCTGAAACTTCCTTTTGCACTTTGGGATCTTCAGTCAGTCCGTATGTTGATCGAACAAAAGCTGTCCGACTGAAAATCTGGGGTTTGAGCCTTAGGCAGTAACAATCAACTCCCCACGAACTCTCGAAACCAGCTTACTGCTTACAGACAGGATTTTTATCCCTATGTCAATCAGGCGTTGCGGCATTCCGGGCATTCCGGCCATCTCGCCACAGATCGATACCGGAATATTTTTCGCGGCGGCGGCTTTTGCAATTCCGGAAAGTGCGCTCCAGAGAACCGGATGATCCGGGTTGTAATCGCCGGACACCAGCGCGTTGCTGCGATCGACTGCGAACATGTATTGGGTGAGATCGTTCGAACCGATGCTGAGGAAGTCGGACTCGGCGGCAATCTCGTCGATCTGCATGAATGCGCTCGGTGTCTCGATCATTGCACCGACCTTTATCTTCGACTGATCTATTCCCATTTTGTCAACTATACCGCGCACAAGCGCCACAAGTTTGCGATGCTGTGGAGCATCAATTATCATCGGAAACATTATGCGGATCGTCCACTGATCGCAGAGCCGAACCAGCGCCCGAACCTGTGTTTCGAGAATGTCTGGGTTGCCGAGAAGAAAGCGTGCTCCACGAAATCCGAGGAACGGGTTCTCTTCTTTTTCGATGCGAAGGAAAGGCAGTTCCTTGTCGCCACCGATATCCATGAGCCGGAAAGTAACGGGTCGGCCGTGCGCCGCCACCATGACCTGCCGGTAATAGTCGGATTGTTCATCTTCACCGAGAAGCCGCTCGGCACGGAGGAAAAGAATTTCGGTGCGGAACAGGCCGATGCCGTCGGCGCGGATCGTCGATGCGTTGCGAACGTCTTCGATGCTGCTCGCGTTTGCCATCACCGAAATTCCGGCTGGTGATTCGAGATGACATGCCGCATCGGAGAAGCTATCGGGATCGGGAATGCGTTCGACGATAAAGCGCTCGTCGGGATCGATGAAAACCTCGCCGGTGTCGCCGTCGACAAGCAGGCTGCTTCCACAGCTCACCGCCGAATAAACTCCGCGCAGACCCGAGACCGCCGGTATTCCCAAAGATCTTGCGATCATCGCCGCGTGTGAACCGACACCGCCTTTTTCCGTGACGATGCCGCGAACCCGCGAGCTGTCCATGTGAACCATCATGTCGGCGGTGAGTTCTTCGGCAACAATGATCCGGTCGCGGCCGCGTGAGCACTTGTGCAGACCAGCGCAGTTGAATCCGGCACGTGTTCCTGCAAGCGAGGAAATGAGCCTGTGCCGGACTTCGCCGATGTCGGTCGAACGTTCGCGAAGAAGCATGTCGCTCATTGCAAGGAAGCGTTCTTCGAACTGACCGAAAATCCGCGCTACCGCCGATTCCGCATTTGTCAATTCGGTTGTGATGTGTGCGCGAATGGTGGCGAGTATCGTTTTGTCAAGCAGGATATGCCGCTGCGCTGAGAAAATCTCCGACTCGGCAGCACCGACACGTTCACGCACATCGGCGGTAAACTGCTCAAGCTCTTTAGCGCATTCGTCAACCGCGTTATCAAGCCGTTCGATCTCGAACGCGATTTCTGTTTCGGCAATCAGACGCACAGTTGTGTCGGCATGTTTGTGAGCGGAATAAAGGCATACCGCTCCATGAACTTTTCCGCCGCTTATCGACAGTCCCTTGAATCTATTCATTTCATTTTCCTCACGGCGGTCATGCCAACGCGGCACAACGAAAAATCGTATCTGACCGGATCTTCCGCGCAGAAGCGCCTCAATCCATCGGTTATCTCCACCGCTGTTTTCCAGTCGGCGGTTTTGCGTTTCGTGAGACCGAGGCTCTGCGAAACCTTCAGGACGTGTGTATCGACCGGAACAATCAGGCTTGATGCGGAAACTCCGCTCCAGGCGCCGAGG
>CAIOZP010000034.1 GCA_903862805.1 uncultured Fibrobacterota bacterium | reverse complement strand
CGCCGCAGATATGGCCGCACGAATCTGTAAAAAGCACGGTATGAATCACGCACTTGTTGATCTCGGCGGCGACCTTGCAATTGTCGGCCCGCTTCCCGACGGTTCGCCGTGGAAGATTCACATCCGGCATCCGCTCGATCCTGAAACGGCACTCGCGATCATTGAAGTTTCTCGCGGAGCTGTCGCAACCAGCGGTGATTACGAACGGTTCATCGAGATCGACGGGAAGAGATTCTGTCATATTCTGAATCCTGCAACCGGATTTCCTGCGGGATTAATGGCCTCGGTTACGGTTGTCGCAGAAAGCTGCCGGATGGCCGGTTGCATAAGTACAAGCGCGATGCTCATGGAGGACCGCGCCCCCGAATGGCTAATGCAAACCGGTCGGAGACACGCATGGGTCACGAATAACGGGTGATCAGGAGGGTCATTACTTGAAGAAACCGTGCGCAAATAAAAAGGCAGAGAAGTCCGGGTGATCCGAAGCATTCTCTGCCGCTTTGAAAGCTGTTTTCTTCAGGCGCTCAGATCAACCTGAGAACCAGAACCGTTGGTGGAAGGTGCCTGAACCGCGCTGCTGTCTTCATGGTGGTGATGATGACCACCGCCCTGATGCGCCTGCTGGATCATGCTCTGCATTCCACTGACGAAATCCTGTTTTGAAACAGATCCTGTGCCGTTCGGATCAAGTTTGGCAAAGATCTGATCTGCCGTCATTCCCTGAAGGCCGGGGAGCTTCATAGTTTTCATTGCATCCTCAAGTTGAGCCTTGGTGATGCTTCCCGAACCGGAAGTATCGATCTTGTCGAACAGATTCGACAACTTCTGGCTTCTGTTTGTGCCTGAGCTTCCGCTCGCACCTGACCAGACCTGTGGCTGGGAACTTACTGCCTGGGTACTCATCTTACCCTCCCGTTTTGAAAATTGATCGTTCCATTGCCCTTTGGCTTTTATATCATCGGCCAATGGATGCAATTGTTTAGTTGCTTGCTAAATTATTCCTTATATCAAAAGTCCTCTCCCTTGCGGAAGAGGACTTTTGATTAAACCCGAAATCGCTTTGTATCAGTCGAGTAGCGAAATCTTCTGCGTCATTATCTCGCTGCCGATTTTGACGCGGCAGACATAAACTCCACCCGACAGACCGGATGTGTTCCAGACGGCATCAAGGTGTCCGTTGTGCGTCGAACCGGAATAAAGCGAACTGACCACGCGGCCGCTCATATTGAGTATGTCGATCGAAACCGGCGAATCTTTCGCGAGTGTCAGGGAGATTACACGGCTGTTTCGCGATCCGTCGATCACACGCAAGCCGGTTCCAACGGAGGCTGCTTTGATGAAAATCGGCGAATTTTTCGTTGCGTAGAGGCTTCCCATGAAGGTCTGGGTCTCGTACTTGGTCGCTGTGACATAGACCGAATCATCCTGAGTCAGATTCAGGGTGAATGTGACCGATCCACCGGAGATTGTATCAACCTGCTGGTAGCCGTTCAGTTTACTGTAGAGACAAACCGTTGCGCCTTCGGTTCCGTTGATGGTCACGGTGCCTGTAAGGCCAGAGGTCGGCGGATACGTGATTGTGATCGGTGATGGAACCTTGTTCATGATATTCAGCGAAGGATCACCGAAGCAGATCCATGCATCGGCGACATAGGTGTACCCCTGTTGCTGGCTGGTGCCGTTGGTTCCGTACAGGTCTATGGTTTTCAAGGCTCCGTTGGTGCAGATTCCGCCTAATGTGTGCTGCACGTTGCCGGGGCAACTGTCGGTTGCGAGATGTGTCATTTCAGAAACTCCCGGATACGGAGGATCCCAGGGCTGCGAAATCGAAGCCATCATGCAACCGATTGCACCGACCGGCTGGCCATTGTAAGTCTGCGTCAACAGGGCGGTACCGAGACAGGTGTATGGAGAATTGAAAGTCCCACAACAACATGCAAGCGCAAAGATCATTGGAAGCCTGTTCACATTGGTCAGATTGGCGACCTCTGCGGTTGTGAATCTCGCGGAATAAAGTTGATCGGTGTCGCCGTGTCCGGAGTAAGCAAGAACGCCAAATCCAGTGTCGAACTTGGCAGTGTATGTTGCCGCGTTGCCGACATCGGAGTTTAAATATCCGCCGTCATACATGCGCCTCACGTTGTAGCCGAAATGCTGAAGAGTCGGAACAAAATATTGATCGGCAAAGGCCGCGTCGCAAGGATAATCGTAGGAAGTCGGATCATTCGAGGCTCCGGTGACTGACTTGGCGAGCCATGTGTCGCTGCTGCTGAGCTTCTGCTCGTAGTAGAGAGTTCTGTCAACCTGAGTCTCGATCTGTGCGGTAGTTGTTCCGCAGAAACGGCCGATGTCGAGATCGTAGTATTCGTCGTTTCCGCTCACGAGGCAATAACGGCTGTCGGAAATGGCAACCTCTTGGGTACCGTCGTTGTATGAAACGAGAAGCGGCGGAACTTTAGTTTGATCGCCGACAAGCAACACATACTTGAGACCGGTAGCGAACGAATCGGCGATCATTTTCTTGATGGCCGATGTATCGCCTTTGGTGCCCACGTTTATTATCTGCGTCTTGAGCCCACGTCGGTTTTTCCAGTCGGCCAAGGGCTGCATTGTGGCTACCATGTCGGATGTGCAAAAAATCAGCATCGAACCAACGCTGCTGACCGCACTGTAATGCGTCGGTTCGGCGGAGGCGCGGCGGTGAAGAACATTCTTGCCGGTTTTTCCGGTGGGTGCAACCGAAACGGTAATTTCGGAATAGACGCGGAGCTTCTTCTGCGCCGGATTGTACAGGAATGGATAGAAGTTCAGCACCTGACCGCGAAGATCAGCGGCTATGAAAGGATCACCAAGAGCCGCCTCCGAAACTGGGAACCATGCATCGATGGAATAGGTCGGGCCGAAGCTGTATGGAACGTCGTTCGGGTTTTTATTCCTCGAAATCGCACCTTTGGACGGCGCAAGCATGACACCGTCAATCTCGGTGTACTTTGCATCGGTCACAGTAGCGGCCATCTCGTCGTTATCGGAGATGCTCAATCTTTCCGCTATGTGCGGAACCATTGGCAAACCTGCTTTCATTCCCCATGCGGCACCCGGCAGGGCAATGGTTTTACCGGTGACATCGCCGATCTTGACATCATTAAGCGAATACCCCTGCATGCTGAACTTGAGAAGCTTCGTCGTTGAAGTGCTTCCGAGATCGCTCACGGTGTACTGCGCGAATGCGGAACCGGTCAGTGCCAGGAAAAGCCCTCCCGACATAAGAACTCTTTTGGAAATCATATTCAACCCTTCTGCTGTTTATGTGTTACCTGTCAATATACAGAACAATTTCACCCGCACCTGAAAATTCTCACCGATGGGAGCATTCCGCTTTGGTTTTTTGGAAGCAAAACCGGTCATTGCCCTGCAGAACTATTTCAAACATGCTCTTTACGGTCTAATATAACGGTAATGCACGGACTTATCATGGAAAGCTTGCGATTTAACAAGGAACCGCTATAATCCGATTTCACAAGAGAACACGAATCCAGTGAGAGCTCTTCCCCGCAGATTCTACGGGTTCCGGTACAGCCTTATAGTTGTTTTTTATCTGTGGCGGATCAATCTCACGATCGAGACGAATAGATCGGAACAGAAATTTGCCTCTTGGACATGCAACTTTGCCTCCCGCTGAAGCAAATTGCCTTGCAAAAATCAAACGTCGAGTCTTTTTGATGGAAATTGGAATGAATGAACAAGGATGCCGAAACGCAATTGTCCGGCATCCTTGTTTATGGAAACCTGCTTTGCAGAATCAATGGCGGCGGGCGATGTTGCTTTGCCTCTGCCGGGGAATCTGGCGGAAAGGTCGGCTTTTATAAGTCGCCTATGATCCCGATGCGAATTATTTTTGATTTCATAAAAAAGGCGGCCCCAATCGGAACCGCCTTTCATCAAACAAATTTTCCGAATAGATCAGGCCACGATCTTTCTCGCTTCGAGATAGAAGCGCTTCTCGTCGGCTTCACCCATCGAGAAGGTTTTACGTGGAAGCGCGCCTTCACGGATGACCGTGAGGAAGAGATCGTGCTTGCTCATGGCGGGCAGCAGAAATCCGGCGTTGCCTTTGCGCATGGAAAGATCGAGCACCACGTCGTCTCCGTGGATGTAGTCGATTGCATG
>CAIOZP010000033.1 GCA_903862805.1 uncultured Fibrobacterota bacterium | reverse complement strand
GTGAACGGTGCGCTGGTCGGTTCCGACGGTATTCCCGGCAAGAATGCGGCCGAGACAGTCGAGGGTTATCATCCGCAGGTGGTACATTTTCATTCCACAAGCGACACCCTCGACATCGTGGTGCACATAGCAAATCACGTCGACAACAAAGGCGGTATTTGGAAAAGCATCCGCTTTGGGACTTATGTGCAGGTTGTGGATGCGCGGGAACATGCCCTGCTTTTCGAGCTATTTCTGTTAGGTGGGATAATGCTGATCGGCCTATATCACCTGATGCTTCACATGCTTCGGCGACACGACAGCGCCTCACTATATTTTGCGATCACTTGCCTTATGATGGCGCTCCGGCTCATGCTGACAGGCGAACGTTACATTACACATCTTTTCCCGCAGATTCCCTGGATCGTTGCGCTGAGGCTCGAATACATCAACCTCTACATGATGCCGGTTGTTTTCTCGGCATATATCATGGAGCTCTTCAAACCGGTCGGCCGCAGACGTTTCATGGAGATTGTCACGGCCTTCTTTTCAATGCTCTCGGTGCTGTGTATCGGCTTGCCGGTCTCGGTGTTTTCACATACCATACCAATATTTCAAGTGACCGGACTCATCGTAATGATCTGCCTCGTGGCCATGTGCATCATGGCTATCGACAGGCATAAACTTGAGGCTGTGGTGATCACGGCCGGTGCACTATTCATGCTCGGAACCATTGTCAACGATGTGCTTTACGATGAAGGAATTGTTCACACACTCAACCTTATGCCCTTGGGATTGTTTGTTTTCATCCTGTCGCAGTCTGCGCTTTTATCGATCCGAAGTGCGCGTCAGTTTGAACGTGCAGAGGAGCTTTCACATCGGTTTGTTAGTCTTAACACGGCGCTTTCGCGTTTTGTTCCGCACGAATTCCTGCAAAGACTCGGCAAGAAAAACATCAACGAAGTAAAGCTCGGTGACCAGATTTGTGAGCACATGTCTATCATGTTCGCCAATATCGAAGGGCTCGAAGAGATTTCGGCGCGCCTTGATCCGCATGAAAATTTTGCATTGATGGACAGCTACTTCCGTTCGGTCGCACCGCTTGTTCTTTCGGGCGGCGGTTTTGTCGACAAGTTTTCCGGCAACGGAGTTCTTGCACTTTTTCCAGGCTCGGTTGATGATGCACTTGACACTGCGGCAGCGGTTCAACGGCAGATTGCCAAGGTTAATGACGAGAACGGTGACGGTTCCAGTATCGGTACCGGAATCGGCATTCACTGCGGAAACCTGATGCTCGGCACCATAGGTCATCGTCGCCGCATGGCAACGACGGTTGTTTCCGATTCTGTCAATCTCGCTTCCCGACTCGAACTTCTTACGCATCACTATGGCGCCCGCACGATTTTCAGCCACGACGTACTTGAACGGCTTCGGGACACATCGGCACGGCAGTTTCGTGAGCTCGACATTGTTCAGGTTCCGGGCCGACGTGCGTCTGTCAGAATCTACGAACTCCTCGAAGGTCTTCCAGACGCGGAGCTTGCCGCCAAGATCGCCACACGTAGCGATTTTGAAACCGGCATCGCGCAGTATCGCGACCGTGACATCGAAGCAGCGCTGAAGAGTTTCAGGCTCGTGGTGTCTGGTATGTTCTTCGACAAGACGGCTCTCATGTACTGTTCCCGTTGTGAGCAACTGCTACGCACCGGTCTGCCCCGAGGCTGGAACAGCATCGTGCCGCTAATCGCAAAAGACATGTCGCCGGAGTGGTCTGCGTGATACTTCCTGCAAAAATCAAAGAGCTGATATATCCGGCGATCGGTGTTTTGCTGATGATG
>CAIOZP010000032.1 GCA_903862805.1 uncultured Fibrobacterota bacterium | reverse complement strand
CGTGATGTCGGCGATGGCGTCCTTGATGACGATGCCCGCGCCGGGCTTGCCTTCGGGAATCTTGCACCACGGGCCACCGTCTATTTCTACCGCGCCAAATTCCGACTTGGCGAGTTCGTAAGCCCAGTCGCGGAAGCCGCCCTCGGTGTATTTCATGATGTTGCCCTTGTGGACAATCGTCACGCTTTTTCTCCCGTTGTCAACCGCGTATTTTATTGCGGCACGGACAAGCCTCTCGGTGCCTTCGCGCGAAACCGGTTTCACTCCGAAACCTGCAGTATCAGGAAAACGTACCTTGCTGAATTTTTCGGGGAAATTTGCTTCGAGCAAATCTCGGAAGGTCGCGGTGTCGGGCTCTCCGGCCTTGAATTCTATTCCGGCATAGATGTCTTCGGTGTTCTCGCGGAAGATGACCATGTCGACATTATGCGGCTCTTTTACCGGCGACGGTACGCCTTTGAAATATCCGACCGGACGGAGACAGACGTACAAATCAAGGATTTGCCGCAAGGCGACGTTGATAGATCTGATCCCGCCACCGACCGGCGTTGTAAGCGGCCCTTTAAGTCCGACAAGATATTCCTTGAATGCATCGATTGTTTCGTCGGGCAACCAATTGCCTGTGGCATTGAATGCTTTCTCACCGGCAAGGACTTCTTTCCATGCTATTTTGCGGGTGCTTCCGTAGGCCTTCTCGACTGCTGCATCAAGCACCTTGCGAGTGGCGTTCCAGATGTCAGGGCCGGTTCCGTCACCGGCGATGAATGGGATCACCGGATTATCCGGCACACATAGTTTTCCATCTTTTACCGAAATACGATCAGGCATCGTTCCCCCGTTTGTCCTTCCAGTTGAATCGGATCACAAAATATGATTTAGCACGTCGGGGAACAACGTCATAGTTGATATAAAAAGGAATCAGGCGATTGTCGCTGCCTTTACGCACCTGCTAAGTCATCACAAAATCGATGGCATGAAACAGGATAGACTTTTCTGCGTATGGTGTTAGAAAAAAGATTAGGCGCATTGTATTTTCGGTCATTGAAAAAACGTCAGTCGGTATTAGTGCCGCAACATATTCGGAGCAGAGATGCACTACAAGGTTTGTAAATTCGGCGGGACATCGGTCGCCACCACGGAAAAGATTCAACAGATTGAACATATTCTTTCGCAGGATACGACGCGCCGATGCGTGGTACTGTCTGCTCCTGGCAAGGCGCCCGGCGCTTCGACAAAGGTCACAGATCTGCTCATCGCGGTCGTTAAAAAACGTATCGATGGAAGCGACGCAAAAACCGAGCTTGACAGTGTGCGAAAGCGCTACTGCGAGATTTACGTTCCGCTTGGAATTGCCGAAGCAAAAGTTCTTGAGGCGGTTTCAATTTTAGAAAAACGGGTAGCTGCATCAACGGCAGATTCCGCAAAGTATCGCGACGCCGTTGTCGCCACCGGCGAGGATCTTTCAGCTCGTCTCTTTGCCGAATATCTGAGCTGCAAAGGAACGAAGGCCGTTTACATTTCGCCTCAGGATGCGGGGCTTATAGTTACGGCAAACTTCGGCGATGCTCAGCCAGTCGAAGGTGCATACGAAAGACTCGCGAAACTTGCCGCCAAGTGTGACGAAGCGATCGTGATATTCCCTGGCTTCTTTGGTTTCACTGAAGCTGGCGATATTGCAACTTTCAGCCGCGGTGGGAGCGATCTCACCGGCGCGATTCTTGCCGGTGCGATGGATGCCGTCGAGTACGAAAACTTTACCGATGTCGATGGGATTTTTTCGGCAAACCCGAACGTGGTTGCCGATCCGGTACTTATTCCGGCTCTTACATATCGAGAGATGCGCGAACTTTCGTATATGGGTTTCAACGTGCTTCACGAAGAGGCGGTGCGGCCGGTTATGGCGCGCAAAATTCCGATCCGTCTTCGCAACACAGGCAACCTAAAGAACGAAGGAACGCTTATCGTTTCAGAGCGTCTGCCTGGCGAGCGTGATATTATTGGCATCGCTGGCGGCGGGCGGTTTTGCAGTTTCAACCTACAAAAGTTTCTGATGAATCGCGAAAAAGGTTTTGGCCGTCGGTTACTTTCTATCTTCGAGGACATGGGGCTTTCGTACGAACATTGTCCGTCTGGTGTCGATAATATTTCGGTGGTAATAGATCAGGATCAGCTTCGTCCCGAGTCGGTGAATAATCTTCTTCGCACCATCGAAGAACAGCTCGCTCCCGACGAGATCAAGGTCGAGTTCGGCATTGCGCTTATCGCGGTTGTTGGCGAAGGATTGCTGCATAAGGTCGGCGTGCTTGGTCAGGCAGCAAACGCGCTGTCGCGTGCCGGTGTGAATATCAAGCTGGCAAATCAGGGCAGCTCCGAACTCTCGATGATTTTTGGAATCGACGCGATTGACGAGGATCGCGCGCTCAATGCGCTCTACGCGGAATTCTTTTCGAAATAAGGATGAACCTTGAGCAGAGAATTTGATCTGATCGTGATTGGCGGCGGCCCGGCCGGATACCACGGAGCCGCAAAGGCTGCGTCTTCCGGTTTGTCAACCTGCCTCATCGAACGTGGTCAGCTCGGCGGTACTTGTCTCAATGAAGGTTGCATTCCGAGCAAGACATTTCTCGCATCAAGCAAGATCGTCGCGTCTGTCAAGCACGCATCGTCATTTGCTGTGACTGTTTCAGGCGATGCGACTATCGACATGGCCGCTTTACAAACGCGAAAAAATTCGGTGGCCGATCAGCTTCGCAAGGGTATTGCGTTCACGCTCAAGAAATCCGGTGTGACAATTATTAATGCCGAAGCCAAACTTGAGGGATGCGAAAACGGATTGTTCCGTGTTATTGCAGGCGAAGAAACTTTGCTTGCCAAAAAAGTTTTGCTTTGTACCGGATCGAAGGCCGCGGTACCGTCTATTCCCGGAGTCAATCAGAGCTTTGTATGGACGAACCGCGAGGCACTTGAGGCGCAGTTCATTCCTAAAAAACTTGTGGTGATCGGTGCCGGTGTGATCGGCCTCGAACTCGCCACATTCTTCGCCGAAGCCGGAAGCTCTGTAACAATTGTCGAGATGCTTTCAGACATCGCCGGTGGACTTGTCGAATCGGATATTTCTTCCATCGTAAAAAAACCAATGGAGAAAACCGGCGTAGAATTTCTTTTTGAAACCAAAGTTAAATCTATTGGTGATCACACTGTCGAGATCGAAACCAATGGCGAAACAAAATCCATCGAGGCCGATGTCGTGCTGCTTGCAGTCGGTCGTCGTGCCGATACCGATAGCCTCGGTCTTGACAAAGTGGGAATTATTTCGACAAGAGGAATGGTCGAGACAGATTCAAACGGCAGAACAAATGTAGAAGGCATCTGGGCGGCAGGAGACATCAACGGACGTTTCATGCTGGCACACGCTGCCTATGCCGAAACAGAAGCCGCTGTCGCCGACATGCTTGGTGCAAACAAACCTGCTGACTACACCAAAGTGCCGTCCGTCATTTATACTCACCCAGAAGTTGCGTGGATCGGGCATACGGTAGAGTCTGCGACTGGAGCGGGTTTTGACGTGGCTGCTACGAAAATTCCGCTCACTGCAAACGGACGCTATCTTGCAGAGACCGCCAGTGAACGTGGACTGTGCAAGGTGATTTACGAAAAGGGAACAGGAAAACTTCTCGGCGTGTTCATCGTCGGACTTTATGCGGGGGAACTGATCTCGATCGGATCTCTCGCGCTGGCAAATGGTCTCTGTGCGGCCGACTTCGAGCACGCGATTTTCGCGCATCCGACAGTTGCCGAAGCGATCCGCGACACTGTTGTAATGCATTAAACCGGAGGAACCGGAATGGTCTTCATAGTCTGTGCAGTTGTTTTCGTTTTGTCAATCGCGGCGGCAATTTCGGCGCGCGGAAAAATCTGGGGCTCGGGCATGCCGATCATCGCGGTCAT
>CAIOZP010000031.1 GCA_903862805.1 uncultured Fibrobacterota bacterium | reverse complement strand
CACCCGGCGAACCGCCGCCAGCCCGCACAACCGCGCCGGAAAATCCGCCCTACGGCTATGAAAACCGCGTCGGGTATCCCCTATTGGCCATCCAGGGACCCGATCGGGGAAAGGGGCGGGGTGAACCTGTACGGGTTTGTTGGGAACGATGCGGTCAGAGCATGGGATTTTCTAGGTATGGTGTGCAATTTTAAGTTGGTTGTTGAGAGAGTGGCGAGCGGAATCCATGTGGGCACACTTTCAAATATATATGCCTATTGTTGTGACAAGCTGGTATGGCAGGGCGTGGGGCGAGAACCCCCGAAAGGCAGCAATACTTTGCAGCAACTAGGGCTCCGTCCTTCTACCCATGTACGACCTGACGGCAAATGGGGGCCTGATTACATGGAAGGCAGCGACCCGAGGTCGCCGGTGTTACAGTACGGCGATACGGCTTATCAAGTTCATCCTGTGCCATTCTCCACGAAGACTGATCCACTTGGCGATGAAGGCCCCGATGGCACGCATTCAAGAAGTCTCAATAGTTACGATTTGACAAATCTGTCACCTAATACCGGACAAGGATGCACCTGGATTGGGAAGTATTTTCGATTTATACGAAAAAATCAAAATGGCGATGTCGGACTGGTAATCGAAGAAGCCAGAACTGCTTTGCGTGAAGTTATCGCAAAGTATCGAGAATGTTGTTCAAACGGAGGTGATTTTCCAACAGAGTATCGAGAAAACCTACTGGGTAAAATTCCAGTTGCGTTTGACACTACCCAGTTTCCTAGTGGATTGCCAGCAGAAGTAGATGGAATTTTGACGTATACGAACAACTGAGTCATTGGATTTCGCTGAAGCCATGAAAAAAATGCTATATATTGGTCTCGGTGGATGTTTGCTTACCTGCACGGCCTGCGTTAGACTGGATGAACGATCCTCGCATAAAATGGCACTGACCTCTTTACAATCTGGAGATTATGAGTCTCACGATTTATCGGTTCAGGGGAGTCCTGCATTTTCTATATTGGTCGATAAGGACAGCAGGGTAAGGAGAAAATCATCGAATGCGGTTTCCGTTGGCTTAATAAGGAACGGATGCTACTTGAGGCGAGAAGGCTTTAGTCCGATTGATATTTCGACTTTGTTTCCTCTTCCCAATATGGAGTCGTTTACCGTCCGATCCGTGACCGCTAATACTGTGCTCTTTGATTTTTATTATTTCGAGATGTTGTCAGATGTTTCCGACAACAGGTGCGTTCCAATAAGGGTGGAACTCAAGTTCAAACCGGAACAAGTGACTTTTGGTGAAATAGGGTCGATGGCGTCAGCTATACGAGAGACCAAAGACCTTGACATAAACGACAAGATCGTCGAAAAATATCAAAGGAACTTAATTAGTTATATTCTCTCAAATGGAATCCCAATTGAGGACCCTGCCTTATGGATGGCGCAAGAGAATGATTGTTCCGCCACCCAATGGTATTGTGATCTGTTAGCTTGTTTTATTAGGAGGAAGATACCTATAGAGAGAACCTTGAATCTGCAAATAACACCGTCTCGTGGTGCCCGGTGACTAGAAATTGGATATTCCACACAAATTGGGTTGATTCTAGTATATAAAAATGGCCTACTTCAGCACAGAACCCGCGTCCGAGCACCGCAATGTCACCGGAGAAAACCGCGTCTGGGATTTTTTTCCGTTTTCTAACAGAACACACCCGGCGAACCGCCACCAGTTCGCACAACCGCGCCGGAAAATCCGCCCTACGGCTATGAAAACCGTGTCGGGTATCCCCTATTGGCCATCCAGGGACCCTATTGAGGAAGAGGGCGGGGAGAACCTGTATGGGTTTGTATTGAATGCAACTGTTGCCACTGTAGATCTATTGGGTCTTGCAGATGGGAGTTGCGAAGTCGTCTATTTTGTCGGACATAATAACGAAGTGGGGAGGGCACTGAAACGCTGGGATGGAATTAGAGTTCATCCGTCCTTGGCTGCAGGGAACGGCTGTGGGAGAGACTTTTCTAACTCCATATATGGAATTAACAACGGATTTGTAGGGGATTGTACTGCCGGTAATATTGGCTGGGGGGATGGCTCGGGCGGGAAGGGTGGAAATGGCGGCCTGAATCCAGATGGACCCGATACAATAGCGAATAGAGCAAAGGGGTATATTTTGCTACTCCAAAAGAACTGGGCGGCCACGTTGAAAGCTGCCGATGCGCTTGCAGATAATTGCTCTGATTGCGATTGTGAAGAAATTGCTGCTCGTATAGTTTTCACTTCGGATGATCCGAAATATTCAAATGTTCCTATCGGTTCGTTTGAACCTGAATCCCAGTTTGGAGTAGCGTCCGCGAGGCGGGCCTTGACGCTCTCTGAGATGAAAATTGGCTCAATAAAGGGACTAAGAAACTTATCGATCAAGAACGATCCGACCGACACGCCTCTTGGTACACAATCTGTATTCTTCAAGTGTGCAAAAACAATAACGACAGAAGCCAAAAGGGTAGCAAAAGAAAAAATCGAAAGGGATCGAAACGAGCGTCGCCTTAAGCAAAAGAAATAGCATACCAATATACGACACAATGAAAAAAATCATATGGTTCGACTACTTGTACTTATTCGCATTAGTTTTAGTACTTATCTTCGAGACTGGAATGGCAGATACTATAACATTGCGAGTTAGAGGAGATTTGGAGGGCGGTATTTTCGCCCCGACTGTCGAGTCTCTAGCACCTAGTGAAAAATTGATTGTTTCGAAAATT
>CAIOZP010000030.1 GCA_903862805.1 uncultured Fibrobacterota bacterium | reverse complement strand
TGCGGGTATTCCGGTCGCCAAAGCCTTTGTCGTGAATGGCTGCGTTTGCGATGACTCGCGAGCAAAACAGATCATGCGAAAAATCGTTTCATACACAAAGGATTGATTATGGTGATTGTAGATAAAAGTAAATGCGACAACTGCGGAACATGCGTTGCCATGTGCAGTCCGGCTGCATTGCGTCTTGACAAAGCGGGAATTGCTGTTTCAGAGAAATGTGTCGAGTGCGGAGCCTGTGTGAAGATTTGTCCAATCGGTGCGATCAGATCCGGAATAAAAGAAAATCATGCCTGATAAAAAGCATTTCAATGTAGTCGTTGTTGGCGCGGGGCCAGCCGGAGCGAATGCGGCCCGCCATGCTGCGCTTGGTGGTCTGAGTGTTTGTTTGCTCGATAGACTTGAAGCACCATCTCATCCGGTGCGATGCGGAGAGGGCGTTGGGCTCAAGGGCATGTCGCTTTCCGTTGCGATCAAACCGGAATGGATCCTTTCGGCGATTCGTCGAGTGAAAATGATTTCGCCATCTGGAACTCTTGTCGAGCTTGCAAATATTGGCGAGAGCTACATAATCGACAGAAGCATTTTCGATTCCGATATTGTCAAATCGGCGATTGAGGCTGGCGCCGAGTTTCGCAACAACACAAACGTTGACGCGGCCGAACGATTGACAAACGGGAAATATGCCTGTCATATCGGATCAGAAAAAGTTACCGCCGATTGTCTGGTTCTTGCCGACGGTGTCGAGTCCCGACTTGCCCGTGACCTCGGTTGGAACACAAGACTTTCGCCGAGCAATATGGAAACCTGCGCCATTGCCAGAGTGAGCGATCCGTCGATCGCTGCCGATGCAATAGAGTTCCATGTGGGCAATCGTTTTGCTCCGGGCGGATACGCATGGGTGATGCCTCGCGGAGAAGGAATCGCAAACGTCGGACTCGGAATTCTTGGCAGCCATAGCATCTCTGGTGGTGCAGACGAATTTCTTACAGCCTTCATCAATCATCGCTTTCCTAATCGAACCGATTTGACAAACAGGAATTGCGGTGGCGTGCCGGTTGCGCCGTGGCTTGATCCGCTTGTTCGTGGCGGCGTCATGATCGTCGGAGATGCGGCGCGTCAGGTTAATGCACTTAACGGCGGTGGAATTGCATACGCGCTTCATGCGGGTCAGCTTGCAGGCGAGGCGGCTTTACTCGCATTTGTCAACGGCAAATTCGATGAAACAAAGCTTTCAATTTATCAAAAAAAATGGGCAAAGGGTCACGGCAAAAATCAGCGCATTACCAATGATCTTAAAAATTTTCTGATCACCCGTCGCGATGATGCCTTCTACGATCGTATTGCAGAGTCATTGAAGAAACGGAAAGCACTTGGGTATCTGTCTGTATTTTTACGCACATTTGCAGGCCATCCGGTGATGATGTGGAAGACAATGAAGTTGTTTGGGTGAACTGATTATATTCCAAAGTGGGACAGTGATTTACAAAAGGGGAACGACCGGATGCTTACACCGGCAATTAACGGAAAGACTCGTATCGCCGGACTGATCGGCAATCCGGTTTCACACTCTCTTTCGCCTGCTATTCACAACCATGCCTTTGCCAAATGCGGTCTGCCGTTTGTCTATCTGCCGCTGCATGTCCGAGATTCAGAGGCTCTTCCCAATGTTGTTACATCACTTTGTGATCTCTCGTTTGTCGGGGCGAACGTTACGATTCCATATAAAAGTGAAGCCTTGAAAATTTGTGATGAAATTCGCGGGCTTTCGCTTCTTACCGGCACGGTCAATACACTTTATTTTGACAAGGGAAAACTGTGCGGAACAACCACCGACTACCTCGGTTTCAAGCGCGCACTTGAATGCGACGCCGTTGCGCTTGCCGGTCGTCGTGTGGTGATTATCGGAACCGGCGGAACTGCAAGAACGCTGGCCCTTGCCCTGACCGACGATGCCGGCCGCGAAGGTATTCCGGAGGTAGTCATCAGTGGTAGGCGTATGGAAGCGGTTGACGAAATCGTTCAGATGATGGATGAGCGTTTGCCTGAAGTCCGCTGTGCCGTAACGAAGGCATCGTTCAGTTCCCTGACAAAGGAATGGCTTGATTCGACTCCGACAATCATCGTCAACTGTACCTCGGCAGGAATGCAACCGCAGGCAGATTCCTCGCCAATCGATCCAGCGATCATTCCGCAGAGCTGCTATCTTTTCGACATGATTTACAATCCCATCGAGACGAGGCTCTTGCGTGAGTTTCGAAAAAACGGCGGTCGTGGTCAGAATGGACTTCGCATGCTTCTTGCACAAGGACTCGCATCATTTGAACTATGGACCGGCGTTAAGGTTGATATGGCCGAATACAATCTTGATGAACTGGCGGCATTGATCGGCTGACATTCGCGTTTGTCAATTTTGCATATATTCAAGCATCGACACAACGGCGTCCCCGAATTCCCGCGCGAATTTTTTTGTATCACAGAGCTGTGATTTTTTCAGCGCATCACGAAGGTTGGCCCGAAGCCCCGCAAGACGGTTGTAATCGGAGGCAAGTTCTTTGGCGGTGGCTGCAAACAATTCCCTTTTGTCAACGATCAGAGACGGCAAGCCAACGCTGTGCATGATGGACGCTCCGACCCGAGATGCATGAACCGGTCCCGAAAGTGAAACCGTCGGAACGCCCATGAGCAGCGCTTCGCAGGTCGTAGTCGTTCCGTTATAAGGATAGGTGTCGAGAGCGATGTCGATTTGCGAGTAGGCATCGAGGTGGCTTGCGATCGAAGGCGAAAATCCGCAAAGAACAATTCTTGTTCTGTCAACTCCGGCCTGTTCGAAAAGTTGCAAATGACGCTCCCGCAGCTCTTCGTTGGCGAACGGTTTGGCTTTCATCAAGAATCGTGATTCAGGAACTGCATTAATTGCAAGTGCCCAAAGTGCGACAGTTTCGGGTTGAACCTTGGCGGCGTTGTTGAAAGATCCGAAGGTGATGTACCCGTTCTTAAGGCATGGCGGTGGTGATGGTTCCGGCGCATCATCGGGCGGGAGGTAGCACAAAAATCCGCCGGGCAGACGCACGAGTTTTTCGGTGTATCCGATTTCGAATCCGGCAGGATCGGCATTCGCATCTGTCAAGCGAAAATCCATTGTGTCGAGTCCGGTGCTTGCCGGATATCCGAGCCATACAACCTGAACTGGCGCGGCACGTTTCGCAAAGACAGCGCTACGCGAACCGGAGGTGTGTCCGGCAAGGTCAAACAGTACACCGATTTCGTCGGCGCGGATCTGTGCGGCAAGTTCAACATCACTCAAGCCGAAAACATGGCGGAACGAATCGACGCGACTTTCGACTGTGCGGGTTATATCGTCGGGGATCGGGACATCTGAATAGCAATGGATCGAGAATCGCGTCCTGTCAAGTCGCGAAATCAAGGGCAGAAGAAAGAACGCCACCGAGTGCATCTTGAAATCGGGCGATGACAAACCGATTCTTATCCGCCCGTCTGGATGGTTGTGTTTTGGAAAATCTGCACTGCAAAATTCTTCGTGGCCAAACGCCGGAACAAGCTGCCGGTGCACATCGAGAAGATTCGTGAGATCGGTTTCGTGATAGTTTATGCAAAGCAGAAGCCCCGAAACGGCTGGCAGATATGCGGGTTTTATCGACAGCGCTTTTCTGTACAGATCGACGGCTTCACGGGTTCGCCCCAGATCCTTGAAGTAGCCGGCGAGATTGGTTATTGCCTCGTAATGATTTGGTTCGACAACAAGAATTTTCCGAAGAACGATTTCGGCTTCGGCACAGCGGTTGAGCCTGTTGAGTGAGACGGCATAGTTGTTCAGCGCCGGCAGATAGTCGG
>CAIOZP010000029.1 GCA_903862805.1 uncultured Fibrobacterota bacterium | reverse complement strand
CACAACGGTGTTCCTGCCGACAATGTGACACAGGATCTGCGGGCCGAGGCTCTCGAATCGATGCTGATATACATGGCGGAAAACCGTGATGGAAAGCAAACACTTTTCGCTTTCAAGGATTCGATCAGACTTGCATCATTGCTTGCAAAGAACGGCCGTGTAATAGAACACAGTCCAGCGCCGCAGACACATTCGCATTTGTCAACAGCGCCGGTTTCCGATCTTGTTCTATTCCTCGGATCGCTTTTGTGCGATCCGCTGCCGCTCAGTCGCAGCGGAGAACTGCCGAGAGCCGCGGTCATGAATCTTCGCAAGGCGATGCATCTTCGGCATTGTCCGGTAGTTTGCGGCGATTACCGCGATGCCCGTGTTGTTGTCAATTTCCTTCTCGATTTTTCCAAACATGCCCTGCTCGTCTCATGCAAAGACGGAACCGCACGATGCGCCAGAACAGTGATCGACGATCTTCTTTTGAATGATCCCGCCGATATCCTTGACAACATGCGAAAGTTTGCCGCAAGCCACGCCGGCGTTCCGGATTGTGAAACGGTTGTCGCACTTGTCAACGAAAGCGACGACGCACTTCTGCTTCATCGCTCGCTTTACGGATTGAAGAACGGCAACTTCGACCAAGGAATGTTCCTGCTGTCGTGGCTTGGACTGATTACTGCCGAAACGGTTGACGAGCGCATCGCGGTTTCAAAACCCGGCGATGATTCGTTCACATATTCGGAGTCGTCTTCCGTCACGATCGTCGCCGATTTCTCGGCAATCGTTCCGCAGGAAGCGCGACCGGAAGCCATCGCCAGATTCCTGCGCATCGGCAGGCTCAGCACGCTGGATCGCGTTTACAAAGGGGAAATCACAAAGGAGCTGATTACTTCATCACTTGCCGCCGGATTCCGTGGCGATGATCTGCTTACTATCCTCGAAATCTTTCACGCTCCGACAAACGTGGCAAGCTCGGTTCGCGAATGGATCCGTGAGTTTTCGCGTGCGTCAATCCTCGATTCTTCAACGCTTGTTGTGTGTGACGAACGTACAGCGGCAAGCATTCTCGCACGACCGCAGATCGTCGAACTCGTCGAAGACATTCCCTGCGTGAAACTCTTCCGCATCCGTGAAGGTCAACGTGCCGAACTTGAGTCCAGACTTGTCGCGATGGGATTTGATCCGCGCTTTCCGGTGTTGACAGATGCGAAACCGGAAGAAGACATCGACATCAATTCTGTTGTTCCGGAGCGCTTCAAAGTGGTCTCGGATTTTTTAGCCAAGCAAAGTACAACTGTGGCGGTCGGTGCCGGCAAATACAGCCCGGAACTGAAAACCCTCGAACATGCCGACCTTATGCATGTCATCAACTACTCGATCCTCATGGGCCACAAGCTCAAACTCGAGGTCGAGGCATTCACCGGCACCAAGGCAGGCATTTATTCAGTTTCACCGGAACGCATTGGCCGTTTCGAAAACGCCGATGCCGTAATCTGCGAAGCCGAAGGATCTAAACCAGGCCGTCAGATTCCTGTCAAAAAAATCAAGAAGATCGGCGTGATTTACGAATGAGGCACGTTCGTGTCCTTTTGTTTGCCTCGGTTTTGTTTGTTGGCTTTTCCTGTGACGGCCTGACAGAACGGGAATCGTGCTCCTACCGGCAGATCGGTACCGTGAGGCAGTCTTGTCTGCACGAACTTTCGGGGATTGCACCGGTAAACAGCGCCCGCAAATTTTTCTGGGCCCTAAACGACGACGACAATCCGAACAGCCTTTTTGTAATTGACAGCACGGGGAAACGTTGCGATCGCGATTCGGTTACCGGCGTTCCCGACCGTGACTGGGAAGACCTCGCCGCAGTTCGCATCAACGACACGCCGTATCTCGTGATCTCGGAAACAGGCGACAACTTTGCTTGTCATAAAAATTCATTCCTATACTTTGTGACAGAATCGCCCTGCGACTCCAATGGTCGTTTCGATGCTCACCTCAAGTGCACCCGCAAGATCACGTTCCGCTACGAAGATGGCCCGCACGATGTCGAGGCATTGGCGATTGTTCCATCTGCCGACACCGCCCTGCTTTTCTCGAAGCGACTTTTCCCACCCGTGGCTTACGAAATGGATTTGCGCAATACCGACACCTCCGTGCAAATTGCGCATCGCCTCTGCATTCCCGCAGGTATTCATCCGGAACTTCCGTTGGATTCATGGGGATATTGGCCGCTACAGATCTTGGCCGATAACTGGATCACCGGCGCAGCCATGTCGTCCGATGGAACCATGCTCGCGTTGCTCACCTACCGACGCATCTATCTTTACAAAAGGGAATCCGGAGAACCGTGGCGCGATGCCTTGCAAAGAAATCCACAGCGGCTTGGTTTTGGAAAACTGTCTCAGGCGGAAGCAATATGCTTTACAAAAGGGAATTCGTCATTGATCGTGTCCGGAGAAAACACACCGACGCCGCTAATGGAAATTTCTCTCGCCAAATAAGCGCCGCCTCAACCGAACCTGACACACCTCATACTCATCGACCGGATAATTTCTTCGTGGATGAAAAGCGCGTCCTCATTTTCGTGGCGCGCTCCGGCACTATAGAACAATGGAAGCAGATGATCGTTGGTCGGATGCGAAAGGCTGGCGCATTCACCAGCGCGTTCGTAGTCCGTCAGGGCGGCCATGTCTCCGGATTTCAATGCCGATGCGATATAAGCGTCAAACTCAACTGCCCAGTCGAATGGAAGTTCGTCACGCTTGCGAAAGTACATTCCTATATTATGAACAATGTTTCCGCTGCCGATCACAAGGACATTTTCGTCGCGAAGAAATCTCAACTGCCGACCAAGTTCGACGTAATGAATCGGTGCTTTGCCGAAGTCGATGCTCATTGACACAACGGGAATATCAGCGGCTGGAAAAAGATGCTTCAGAACCGTCCATCCACCGTGATCGATTCCCCGCGTCTTGTCAATCGAAACCGATGGAATATTATCGGCAATTTTCGCCGCAAGTTCTGGTGAGCCTGGAGCCGGATATTTCACCTGATAAAGTTCGTCGGGGAATCCACCGAAATCGTAGATGGTTTCGGGCCGTGCTGCCGCGGAAACAAAATTACCTCTTGTCAACCAGTGCGCAGAAATCAGCAGCACTGCGGAGGGCTTTGCCGGTAGAGATCCGCCAAGCGTTTTAAGTGCGCGGGTGAACGCATTATCGTAAAGGGCGTTCATCGGATCACCGTGCCCGAGAAACAAAACCGGCTGACGACTGTTCATTTATGCCCGACCATACATTTTGGCAAACCTGCCAATCATGCCGAGTCTTTCTCTGTCAAGCATCTCTTCCGTGAAGCGCCAACCCCAGTTGCCATCGGCAAGACCAGGAACGTTCATTCGATGACCTTCGCCAAGAAACAGCACGTCCTGCATCGGTAGAATGCAGAGTTCGGCGTTGGACACGTAGGCCGTCCTCACGAATTCGGTCATGAAGGATTCGGGTGTGCAGCCGATGTATTCGCAGACAAAGGCTTTCGCTTTTTCGTCGAGCAGACTGAACCAGCCGAGCGAGGTGTCGTTGTCGTGCGTGCCGGTATAAACCACGCTGTCTGACGTGATGTTGTAGGGAAGATATGGATTGTCGGTGTTGCCGTCGAAGGCGAATTGCAGGACTTTCATGCCTGGCAGACCGGCATTTTTGCGGAGGGCATTGACCTGATCGGTGATCACGCCAAGGTCTTCTGCGATAAGCGGCAGGTGGCCGCCAAGCTCGCGTTCGAGCACGTTGAAAAAAGCTATATCGGGTCCTTTGATCCATTCGCCGTTGACCGCCGTTTCGCTTCCGGCCGGAACCGCCCAGAATGCCTCAAGTCCGCGAAAGTGGTCGATTCGCACGACGTCAACAAGCGCAAGCGAGCGCCGCACACGATTGACCCACCACGAATAGCCGGTTTCCTTCATCGATTCCCATGCGTAAACCGGATTGCCCCAAAGCTGGCCGGTCGCGCTGAAATAGTCGGGAGGAACTCCACCGATACGACGGGGATTTCCTGCATCATCAAGCTCGAAAGTATCGGGAGAAGACCAGGCATCGGCGCTGTCATAAGCAGCGTAATACGGAATGTCACCGATAATTTTTACGCCACGGGAATTGGCGTATGCGCGAAGTTCCTGCCACTGCTGCTGAAAAATGAACTGCAAGAATTTATGCCGCCTTATCCGACGACGTTCGGCATGATCCATCTCGTCAAGGCTTGCAGGGAAACGCAGCTTGAGCGATGCCTCCCAGGTATTCCAGTGGGCACCGTTGCGAAGTTCTTTTATCGCCATAAAAAGCGCGTAGTCGTCAAGCCAGTAGCGCTCGTTTTCACAGAACTCGTTAAACTCGTGATCATCGCTGAACCGAGCCACGGCCATATCAAGAAACTTTGTCTTGAGCGAACGTGCAGCAGCAAAATCGACGTGATCGGCAGGCAGCACAGGCAATCCGGAAAGTTCCTCATTTGTCAGAAGGCCACGATCGCGAAGAAGCTCCGGTGAAATCATAAGCGGATTGCCTGCAAATGAACTCAGCACCTGATACGGACAATCGCCGTAACCCGTTGGGCCGAGTGGACACACCTGCCACCACGATTGCCCGTTGTCTGCCAATATATCGACGAAACGTTTTGCCCAGGGTCCGAGGTCGCCGACGCCGAAAGGCGATGGAAGTGATGTCGGGTGAAGAAAAATTCCTGCGCTGCGTTTCATCGCGGCTCCTCTTTGAATCGGTATATATAAAACAGCTGGTAAATTACATTTGTGCAAAAAAAAAGTCTTGTGGAAAGTGTCCGGCGCAGGGCAAAAAAAGAGGAGCCCGAAATCCGGACTCCTCCCAAGTAAATCTATTGATCAGAGTTACTGAACAGCGATGCGGGTCGAAAGAACACCTTCAGGAGATTTCAAACGAAGGATGTATGTTCCGGCAGCCATAGCGCCAAGTCTTTCGGTATGAACACCTGCCGCCACGTTTCCAGAGGCAAGAGTAGAAATCAAACGACCGCTGACTGAATAAACGGCGAGGTTGTAGTTGCCGGCTTTTTTGACATTGAAAGAAGCAATGCCGTTGCGGACGGAGATGCTGGCGAGCTTGGAAGCGGCGAAAGCGGGAGTAATGATTGCATTCCCGACGTATCCATGAAGCACAAGTTTGGTAATCGTAATGGTGTCATTCGTGACAGCTGCAGAAGAGATGTCGTTGGCACTTCCAAGCGGATCAAAAGTAATAGAATTGACGAGAGCAACCGCCAATGGTGCAGTAAGATTTGTATAACCAGTACCCCAGTCGGAGTAACGCTTAAGGTCGGTCATTGCAATGTTAACCGTTGTTGGAGTAGATGCTGCAGCCAATGTCTTAAATGTGGGAACTTCTGTGCTTACCAATGTTGTTTCTGCAAGGACAATGTCAAACCCCTTGGTAGCTTTGTAAGTCAATGCAATCGAGTCGACGCCGGTAAATGCAAGGTCGAAATAGGCGTCCAAATGGCATCCAACATTGTACGAAGTATCCATAGGTATATTGATGAACGCGGCGCTGATTATTCCAGAATCCGACACCTTATTCGTATCAATAGTATAGGTCGGCACTGCTATCGCTGTGTTTGTGTCAACAGCAACTTCCCAGCCCGCATCACTAACGACGTTAACCTGAGCCATTGTCCCAGCAAACAAGCCAGCAACCGCTATCGAAATCAGAGAACGAAACATAAGGAACTCCTTCTGTTGATATTAATTAAAAATTCTTTCCGTTTTATTCGGGAGACACATGCGCAAATATAATTACAGTATAAAAAAAGATGCAATAAAAAAAGGGCCGCCCCGAATTGGAGCGGCCCTTTGTGTTCGCAAAGGAACTGATTAGCCGTTGATCTGTTCGACACGCATCTTGTAGAAAGAGCGCCATACGAAGACCAAAGCAACAACCAGGAAGAAAGCACCAACGAAAGGTGCCGCGCTGCGGAACTGAGGCGCAATGGCGATTTCCATGGCGAGCAGTCCAAACAGTGTGGTGAACTTGATGATCGGGTTCATGGCCACAGAGCTTGTGTCCTTGAACGGGTCACCAACGGTATCACCGACAACCGTTGCATCGTGAAGAGGTGTTCCCTTTTCCTTGAGATCACATTCGACGATTTTCTTGGCATTGTCCCAGGCACCACCGGCATTAGCCATGAAGATAGCCTGGAAAAGACCGAAAACCGCGATAGCGATCAGGTAGCTGACAAAGAAGGCAACCGGACGTGCAGTGTTTGCATCGCCGTGAACGAAATGCAGAGGCGCAGAGAAGAATGCGAAAGCCAACGCGAACGAGAAGATCGCGATGAAGATATTCCACATGCCCTTCTGAGCATAGATCGTACAAATCTCGACAACCTTTTTGGAGTTCTCGGTTGAGGCTTTGCCTTCGGCGACATCAAGGTTGATATGCTTCCTGATGAAAGCAACAGCCTTGTATGAACCGGCAACGACGGCCTGTGTTGAAGCACCTGAGAACCAGAAAATCACAGCACCACCAGCAATGAGGCCAAGCATGGTGTAGGGATTGAGCAGATTGAGAATCAGCTCAGGTTCGACACCAAGGGTCTTCTTTAGAACAAGGATAAGCGAGAAAATCATTGTCGTTGCACCGACAACTGCTGTTCCGATAAGAACCGGCTTGGCTGTTGCCTTGAAGGTATTTCCGGCGCCGTCGTTCTGCTCAAGGAAGAGTTTGGCAGTTTCGAAGTCAGGCTTGAACTTGAAGTCCTTTTCGATCTGGGCAGCGATGTTCGGAACCTTCTCGATCTGTGAAAGCTCGTACACAGACTGAGCATTGTCGGTAACCGGACCGTAGCTGTCAACAGCAATCGTGACCGGGCCCATGCCGAGGAAACCAAAGGCAACAAGGCCGAATGCGAAGATCGCAGGATAGACCATGATGGCCGAAAGTCCGACAAGACTTGCGAGATAAGCAGCAAACATGAGACCGGCGATGAGAATGCCAATCCAGAATGCGCTGAAGTTACCGGCAACAAGACCTGAAAGGATTGTAAGAGAAGCTCCACCCTCGCGGGAAGAGGTCACGACTTCCTTGACATGCTGAGCGTTCGGGCTCGTGAAGATCTTGGTGAACTCAGGAATCAAAGCAGCACCAAGTGTTCCGCAGGAAATGATTGTCGAAAGAACCCACCAGAGCTTTGGAGCAACAGAAGGATCAACTGCGCCGGAAGCACAGATGACCGAGTTCGGGCCAAGCTGCCAGTAAGTTACTGCGAATGTTACAGCGATTGAAATAAGGGAAGTGACCCACACAAGAGACGTAAGCGGCTCTTCGAAGTCGATTTCCTTCTTCTTGCCGTATTTGGCGGAACAAATAACGCCATTGACATAATAAGCAGCAATGGATGTGACCACCATGATGACGCGCATCACGAAGATCCATGTAAGGAAGGCAACCTGAAGGTCGATGTTCTTGACGGCAAGAACGATGAAGCTGATGAGAGCAACACCGGTAACACCGTAGGTTTCGAAACCGTCGGCTGTAGGACCAACTGAGTCGCCAGCGTTGTCGCCGGTGCAGTCGGCGATCACGCCTGGGTTGCGAGGATCATCTTCGCCAATCTTGAAGAAGATCTTCATAAGATCAGAACCGACGTCGGCGATCTTGGTGAAGATACCGCCGCAGATACGCAAAGCAGATGCACCAAGGGATTCACCAATGGCGAAACCGATGAAGCAGGCACCAGCATAAGCGCGGGGTGCGAAGAGAAGAATGGAAAGCATAATGATCAGTTCGACTGACACAAGTGCCACGCCAATGGCCATACCGGCGGAAAGCGGAATCTCGAGAAGCTTATAGGGCTGGCCGCGAAGAGCGGCGAAAGCCATACGTGCATTTGCGAGAGTGTTGATACGGATACCGAACCATGCAACAGCATAGGATCCGAGGATACCAATGACCGACATCGCGAGGATCAGGGCAACACCCTTGAAACTGGTGTGCTCAAGGTAGCCGAAATAGAAAGCTATACATACTGCAATGAGCGCCTCAAGCATGATGAGGAACTTGCCCTGCTGTATAAGGTAAGTCTTACAGGTTTCAAAAATCAGCGCGCCGATGTCGAGCATCGACTTGTGGGCCTTGATGCCCTGAAGCTTTTTGTAGCCCATGAAGCCGAATACGAGCCCCAGAAGACTGATTACGATACCAGCAAGCAGGAGCTGCTTGTCAAGCCCAGCAAAACTGGGAATTACAAGATCGGCTTCGCTGGCGAAAACCGGCGCACACAGCGCAGGAAGTACCAGCGCAGCTTTCGCAAACATTCGCGCGAATGTTGGCACTCTGAAAGACATAACACATCCTTTGATATTGTTTAAGGAATTAAGGCCCGCTTAAACATCGATGCTTTAGAACAGGTACCGCATCGAAGAATCCGCAAAATAATGGTAGTGAAAATATATTCGTCGGGAGAAGATATTCAAGCCGAAAAGGGGGTATTTTTTGGAATACTGTAGATTTCGGCACCGGTTCAGTCCCATTTCTTCGGCAGTTTCGATGACGACACAGGATGCAACCGCAAACCCTGGTGGTTTCAGGACGCTGAAAAAATCTCGAACAGATTCTTTTCGGTCATTACATCGGCCGGTTTTCCGGAAAAAAGCAGTTTGCGCCTCACGCACGACACCGCGTCGGCCGCCTGCTTGACATGAGCGAGATCGTGATGGATCCAGATAACCGTTGTTCCGCCTTGCGCGGCTTCACGGATAATGCGCGAAAACATTTCGGCCCCGTTGCGGTCGATGCTGTTCATCGGCTCGTCGAGGATCAGAAGGCGCGGCTTCGGGATCAGTGCCTGTGCAAAAAGAACGCGCTGACGTTCGCCACCCGAAAGATCGGCGAACATAGCCTTCTCTTTCCCTTTCATGTCAAGCTGAGCAAGTGTTTCCGAAACGATGCCGGATAATTTCCGGCCGAGTCCGGTGAATGCCGGTCGCTGCTGGACACACATCGTGACGAAATCAAGAACCGTCATAGGCATGGTTTTGTCAATCGCAACAGATTGCGGAACATAACCGATCGTGCGGCAGTCGTCGGGCCAATGAATCGCGACGCGGCCGCTGTGACGCGTCTGACCGAGCAATGTTTTCACGAGGCTGCTTTTGCCGCCGCCGTTCGGTCCGATGAGACAATGCACCGTTCCGGCTTCTATCGTAAGATTAAGGTCTTCAAGAATTGTGTTGCGATCAATCGAAAGGCCAAGGCCTTCAAACTCGATGCGCGGGCCGGCACTTATTGTCATTTGACAGAAACTCCTTTGATCGCTTTCACTGCTTCGCAGATCGTGTCTATGTCGGCCTGGATTGCGCGCTCGAAAAAGTCGGCTCGGTATTCGCCCTGCGAAAGATGTGAAAGCCCGAAGGTTTTCACTCCGGTTTCCTTGCGAATCGTTGCAACAAACGGTGAGGGGAAATCTGTCTCAACAAAGAGGATCTTCACGCCGTGTTTTTTGATCTGCTCCGAAACGTTTCTTAGCCGAGCGGCCGATGGTTCGATTCCGTGCACGTTTTCAACGACATCCTGAATCTGAAAACCAAAGTCGGAAAGCAGATACGAATATGCACCATGAACTGTGGCGCAGCGCAAATCGACATTGCCGCAGGCCGCGATCTGCTTGAGCGCCGACGCTTTCATCTGGCGAAGTCGCTGAACGTATGCCATGGAATTCTGCCGATAGAACTGCGCATTGGCCGGATCAATTGCGCCGAGTTCGTTTGCGATCGTGTAAATCTGCTGAATCGACGCCGTGATCGAAACGAATGTATGCGAGTTCACCGAATTGTCGGATTGCGATTGCGGCAAAAGCGCCACTTCTTTGTTTGCATAAATGATATGCGCCGATTTCTCGATTCCGGCGGCTTTTATTATGTCGAGCGCAAACTCATCGTGGCCGACACCGTTGATTATCACCGCGTCAAGCGACGATGCCCGCTTAACATCTTCGGGCGTGATCCGGTAACCATGCGTGTTGACGCCATTTTCTATAAGAGGAACAATGTCGGCGCGATCTTTCACAATATTCGCCGCAAAACTGTAATACGGCAGAAGACTCACGCCGATCCGCAGCTTTTTCGCATCGGCGGAAAATGCGACGAGCAAAACAAGTGCGACAGCTAAAAAAATTGCCGGACGGTTTTTCATTTTCTGCCGAGCCGTTTCAGTTCGTCGTTGCCTTTGAACGGAACTGCCTCGCGCCAACCGGCAGAGATCAGCGTGCCTTCGGAGAAATCCTTCGGCAGTGCGAAACCTTTTTCCAGATACCAGATGTTAAAAGGCGTCTTGCGGTTGATGCCAAAGAAATATGCTCCGTCGGGTGTATGATAATGTTCCATGAAAAGAATAAATGATCCGCAAGGCGACGATTCTTCGGCGTGACCGATGTAAACCGCACGGTGAACGTTGTCCTTGTCGAGATTGAGGAACGTCCAGACAAATTTCCCGCGATTCGCACGGGCTTCATCCACCGCAAAAGGCGGAACCAAATTATTCTCGAGTGTCGCCACATCGGGCCAAGCTTCGGAATTGTTGCGGTGATACATCTCGACATCGTAGGCGCTGGTGTAGAGATCCATGAAAAGCCCGAGCGCATCGCGATTCATTTGCGAAAATGCGCTGATCTGATACGAACGCAGCGGTGTCGCCGCATCATCTTTCGGCCGCAGCAAGATGAACGCCGCCGCAGTTGCAATAATGACAACAGTGGCAAGGGCGAGGAAGATCAGTTCATCCCGATTCCGTCGCGGCCTGACGATAACTGTTTGAGCGGAAGCAGACATATTATCCGTCCTTCTTTCATGCGCAAAATAAATCCTGTTCGCATAACAAGCGGGGAATGGAAACAAGCTGTTCGCATAAAAATCATCGCTGCCGTTCGCGCAGATAAGCCATTCCGAAGATCTGTGCTCAAACCTGCTTCATAAATTCCATCGTAATTTATTCCTAATTCTAAAAAAATGGCTATATTACCCAGTGATATTGACAGTGTAAAAAACTGGTTCTTTTTTAAAAACAATTTTTAAGGAGCGTCCCCCCGATGAAAACAAAACTTTTGGTGCTGATTGCCTTTGGCGTCGGAAACCTGCTTGCGGCACCATCAACCGACAACTTCCCGCCGAGCGATTCTGCTCCAGGAGGTTTGACACCGGCACAATGCCCGCAGTTCATCTCTTTCGGTTTCGACGACAACGGCTTTTACGACGGCGTAAACTGGATCGCCGATTCCGTTTGTTCCCGCGTTAATCCCGCAGGAAACGGGAATCCGGCGACATTCGACGGGAAGTCGGTTCGGGCGGCTTTCTATCTTGTGGGAGGATATGGCAATTCCGCCGATAGTGTTTTTGAATGGGAACCAGACAGTGCCCTTGCATCATGGCAACGCATTTATCAGATGGGAAATGAAGTCGGTAACCATACATACGATCACAATCAGGACAAGCTTGGCTCATTGGATCAGGCAGGCTGGGCAACGGAGATTCATTCCTGCGACAGTGTGCTGATAAATATGGTTGGTGTTCCCAAAAACGAAATTTACGGATTCCGTACACCTGCGCTCAACTACACGGCCGGAACCATCGACGCGGCTTATGCCGACAATATCCTGTATGATTGCAGCCACGAGGAATTCAGGGATTTTGTCTGCACCGCGACTTACGACACCATGTACCCATATACTTGGCCTTACACACTTGACAACGGTACCACAACCGGAAGAAACAATTCCCTCGGCACCGCCATCGGCCCTCACGCAGGAATGTGGGAACTGCCGGTCGAAGATTTCCAGCTTCCCGCAGCGTGGATGAGCGTGACAGGACTCGATTACAATATCTGGTGCACAACATGCAATACCGGTGGAAAAACTGCCGCAGACTTTCTGACTGATCTTGAAAGAACGCTTTCCATCCACCTGAAATCCAACCGCTCTCCGATGTTCATCGGGATGCACTCCGACTGGTATTCCCAATACAACACCGATGCAAACACCCACGCCAATGTATCGTGGCAGGATCGCAGAGCAGCAGTAATACAATTCATAGATTGGGCACTCCAACAGGATCCCGGAATTCGTATCGTCCGACCGATTGATATCATCAACTGGATGAAAAAACCAGTCGCTCTCGGAGCAACGCCGATTGTATCGCAAACTGCAACGCCAAAAATCGAAAAGCAGCTGTCGGCAAATATCATTGGAAACAATATCCAGATCCGTGCGCCATTTTCAGGATCGGAGCATATCGTGCTGTTTTCGATGTCCGGCCAGAAGATTTCTGATTTGGGCAATGTAAACCTGCTCAAAGGCAACAACAGCATCGCGACGCCTTCCAATTTGGCAGCTGGTAGCTATGTTTTGAAAATGAGTGGGATAAACAATGCAGTTTTACGTCTTCCGCATGAGTAATTAAAAAAGAACTTGTTTAATGATAAAGGCATCGCTTGTTTGCGGTGCCTTTTTTGTTTCGGATAATATGGAAGTGCTGTTCAATCAGCGCGACACCTCGGCGAAATCGTCCGCACACTTTTTCAAGTCCACCGCTCACAATTTTGAATCCTGTAACTCTTGTCTTGAACCTTGATTCGCCTGATT
>CAIOZP010000028.1 GCA_903862805.1 uncultured Fibrobacterota bacterium | reverse complement strand
AGTGGCATCTAAATCGGTTCTCGTTTCTTTGAATGACTGTCCCATCGGGTCTTCGCAGGCCAGACCAATACGATGATGGCCGCCGCCTATATCGGCCATCAGCAAACCTTCCTCTGCAAAAGCGTCTTTCATTTTATTGACGTTGCGTTGGAGATTATTCGCATCACCGTGTTTTTTAAGTTTTTGTTCCAACTCATAAAGCTGATTGATTACAGTGAGGATGCTTTTGGGGATTTGAAGGCGGATTTCCATAAAATATTTTAGTTAATTTCTTCGCGCATAGCAGCGCAAAGGATAGGGAAAATAACAGCGTTGTCTGTGTCTTTGGCGGGCATTGCAATCGTCATTTTGCGGTTTGCTTTGCTAAAAACAACAACTTGTCCATTGTGCATCTGGGTTTCTGCGTCATGCCACGGCACTAATATGTCCTTGCGGAAAATTAGGCCGATTCTGAATGCGATGCCGGTTGGGGTCAACGTGCAAGGGCCGATTTCAAATGAGTTTCCGCTTCGGAGTCGTTGAGCCAGCTTGGAAACCAAAGGCTGGATTAAATAATGAATAACAGCGTCAATCATTTTACGAAAATAGACATCCTGATCTGCGCTCGACATTTCCACCACCGGAATGACTTCGGTTTTTTTGCGAAAGAGACTCTTTACACCACTGATAACCCCACGCTTCCCCCATTCAACCGCAACGTGTGTTTGGCTACCGCGCACAACAAGCGCAAAAGAATGTTCACTTTCAACGCCATTTACAGTGCGAACGTAAATGCCCCAACGGATTGATTCCACATCGCTCGCCTTGACCTCTGCGCCTTCATACTTGATTCCCTGTTGATTGATGTAAGCCGCCTGATTTTGGCGAATCCACATTGAGAACGAGTGCTTCCGGTTCTCGCCGAGAATTTTCTCAATTGCCTTAGTATCATCTTCAAGACGTTTATTCAAATCGGCGCTTTTGAATCTAAATTTTTTGCAAAGGCCGAGAATTTGAGCGGACGATTCAGAATCGGAATGTTCATTGTTGGCCGCAATCGCCAACGAGCGAATATGCCCGACGAGTTGGCTTTGGACGCTGCGGAATGCAGTTGGTAACAGGTTGAAGGTTTCCGCAATTTTTAGATTTTCAATGAACGCAGCAATTTCTGAATAATCTGGTTTGGCGCTTTCGGCGGTCTCGGCTTTCTTTTCAACCCATTCAATCAGCATCTTGGCGTGCTTGTAAGCACCCTCGAAACAAATGTCCTCATCTTCTGGCTCAACCCAACGACGGCCATCGAATAACACTTCGACGACACCCAAGGCTCGTTTTTCAATCGCGCGTGTCAGCACTGTGTTGTATTGGCGGGCGAATGGCTTGCTGAGAAAGCGACGAAACTCTGGTTCTTCATCCAGAAGTTCGAGCAAATCTTTTGGGAAGTATTCTTCCGAGTAGAGAAAATGCTCAATCTCGCCACGCGTGAGAAAGCGCAGCAATCTTTTGTTGTCGAACACCGTCCAATGAAAACGCCGCTTCTCATCGTCCAAAAGTTCGTCTTCAAGTGCCAGAGCGCGGGATTTGTCAACTGGCTGATTCTCCAACCATTCGACACGACCATCATTCAGTTCAATCTCTCCAAACAATTTCCTTTTTGCTCGCTGGATGGCTTTAGCATCAAGGTCAGACAGCACGCCGTTGAATTCGATGGGAAACACTTCAAATGGGTTTTGGTAAAACTGGAAATAATCCTCTGCTTGAACCATCGCTTTGGCTTCGCTACGCGCTCGGTCGGCCAACGGCAAAAGCTTTTGCTTCGTT
>CAIOZP010000027.1 GCA_903862805.1 uncultured Fibrobacterota bacterium | reverse complement strand
CGAAGAAATCTTTTCCGAAGTCGGCAGTAGATATAATGCCGTCACGAAAGTGCTTTCATTTTTTCGTGATGGGCCATGGAAAAAGCGTTTGGTGAAATTAGCTGGTTCGCTTGACAAAAAGGTAGTAGCCGACATTGCATGTGGCCCGGGAGATATAGGTTTGGAAATCATCAGGCAAAACCCCGATGCGTTTGTGATAGGTGCCGATCTGATGTCGGAAATGATTCTTCCCGGCCTTGATATGATGCGAACTGTCGGAATGCGTGTTACACGCCAAGACATGATGCAGCTTGCTTTTACAGAATCATCATTTGACCTGCTGAGCGGTGGATATGCCTTGCGAAACGCACCGGATCTTCCGGCTTTTCTGCATGAAGTGAACCGTGTCTTGGTGCCGGACGGTGTTGCGATTTTCCTTGAGTTCGCACGGTCTCCTAATTCTGTTGTGTGGAGAATACACTATATCGCTTTGCTGGTCTGGGGATCGATCACTGGATTGATCTTCCATGGCAAGCCTTCGATTTATGCGTACATTGCAAGGAGCCTGAAGCACTTCCCAGATCGGAACCAGCTTGCCATATTATTTGAGGACGCCGGATTACATATTGGCAAAAGAGAATTACTGATGATGGGAATGCTCGAAATCATCCTTGCGAAAAAATGATCATTTCTTTTTGATAAGCTTCATTCCGCACTTCGGACACTTGCCCTGTACGTCACTGCGAACCTCTGTGTCCATCGGACAATACCAGTTGCCGGTTTTTTTGACTAATGTATCAGGCACTTTTGGTGGCATGGTGTCGGCGTTATCCATGGTGGTGACAGGGGTGTTCATAGATGTCGCTGCTTCGCGAAGGCTGCTTTCAGCATCTATTAGAAACTGACCGGCGATCAGAACTTTTTCATTTTCCGAAAGACCTGAAACTATTTCTACGAGGCTATCGGCAAATGAACCGATCTTTACGTCTCTGATCTCGTAGTCACCTTCTCCTTTGTCAATTACCACGGCACTTCGCAAACCCGTGCGGATCAATGCCTGCGAGGGGATGCAGAGCATGTTGTGGCTCATCTCGCAGTCGATATTGACTGACGCAGTCATACCGGGGCGAATCGTAAAGTCTTGCGTATTGTGAAGTTCTATTCTGACAGCCAGTGTCAGTGCGGCAGTGTCGAGATACGGTGCGATCCAGGTTATTGTCCCATGATATTCGTGCGCAGGATCTGCGTCGAGTCGCACGGTCGCTGTTGTTCCGACTTTTATTCCGACTGCGTCAATCTGGTGAAGCGCGGCAATCGCCCATACTGTCGAATAATCAGCGATTCGAAAAATGGTACTTCCGCTCTCGACCTTTTGTCCCTGAATAACATCTTTCTCAACGACGAATCCATCGCGAGGAGAGTGTACTGCAACTGAATGATGCGCCGAGCCTTCCTTTTCAATGGTGGCTATTTCATCGACATTCATTCCCCATGCGACGAGCCGATCACGGGAGGCTTTGCGGGCTGTTGCATCGGTGTTGAGCAGAAACTCATTTTGCGCTGCGACCAGTTCGGGGCTGTAAAGCTCGCACAAGGTCTCGTTCAGTTTCACGCGGCGGCCAGAAAAATCTGCTTCGAGTTTTTCAACGTATCCAGATGTGCGGACGCTTACCACGGATTGTTTCCGTTCATCCGGAGCGATCACTGCTGCCGCGTGAATCAAGCGCGAAAGGTCTCGCCTTTCCGCAGGAATACTTGCAGCTCCAATAGTCTGCCGCATCGCTGGATCAACGGCAATATCTTTTGCGTTTCCGTTTTGCGCCGCCGCTGAATTTATCGGAACCAGATCCATTCCGCAGATCGGGCACGAACCAGCCTTGTTTGAAACGTAGGTCGGGTGCATCGGACAGTGATATTTCATCTGTGCCACGTCGGCTTTTTTCTGGAAACACCCTGTTGACAAAACGGGAATAAAAGCAGCAAGCAGGGAGCAGATAATCAGCGCAGATTTTATAAAACGTACTGATGTCATGACTCTTCCTTTTTTGTCAGTGGCCAGTGATCTCGCAAATTTCGGCGAGAGTCTGACGCAGTTTCATTTCTGTTTCGGCTTCATCAGAAAGTGCGGCACGCATGGTACGTCCAGCAGATATATACATGTTGAAGTCTGTTACGCCTTCGCGATATCCGGCGGCGGCGGCGGCGAGTGCCTTGCCTGCCAGTGGAACCGCTCCGCCTTGTATAGCTTTTAATCGGGAAAGGAGTCCGGTGTAAGTCAGTACCTTCGCCTGTATTTCAGTCTCGGCGCTAATTCTCGCTCCGTCAAGTTCTGCCTTGTCGCGACGCAAGACAAATTCCTTTTCCGCACGTGAAGCAGAAACGTTTTTCCATGCCCATGATTCGGGAAGGGTTGCACCGATCATGATTCCGTATTGATCAGGCTCGCCTTTTGTATTGCGATAAGTTCCCTTGAACATTAGATCCGGAGCGGCTTTCCTTTTTGCCGATGAAATGTCTGCATGATCTGCCCCAACCACGGCTTCGAGTTTTAGCAGTGACGGATTTGAAAGCACCATCGGTAGCAGAGAATCCACATTCATTTCAAGGATGGAAGTTATGTGCGTATTGACACGTGCGATACCGGCCAGCGCAGGTTTTCCCGCAAGACCGGCAAGGCGTGCCTGAACCGCCAGTATATCGGATTCCGCTTGAGCGCTGTCTGCGCGAATCATGGCAATCTCTGCTTCAATTGCGCATTTGTCAATCAGACCGGCGAGACCCGAACTGTATCGTGAAGTGGCGATTTTCACAGCTGCCGACAGTTCCG
Source organism: uncultured Fibrobacterota bacterium (assembly GCA_903862805.1). Classification (GTDB taxonomy): domain Bacteria; phylum Fibrobacterota; class Chitinivibrionia; order Chitinivibrionales; family CAIOZP01; genus CAIOZP01. The sequence continues at coordinate 687 of CAIOZP010000027.1, read as the reverse complement.
AAATGGCAGAGTCGCTTATGTCAAGCCGCCTCCACGCGAACGCGAGTTCGGCAAGTGTGCGTTTCGTGTCGGCAGCAAGACTCCGTGCAAGTTCCTGACGTGCTGCACCTGAAACGAATGACCGTGCCTTCATCGCACGGGACATTGCAGGACGCGTTCCGGGAAACGGCATCTCCTGTGTAACAGAAAAATCGGTCTGCATTCTCATGATGGATGAACCAATCTTTTCCTGCATGGATTCAACAGCAATCTGTGGAGCTGGCAATGCACCAACCGCTCCGGACGATGCGTCAAAGGCCGCGCTGTCACAGCTGAACATCGAGAGACCCGTGTTGCCTGCAAGTACCGTTTTTATCAGCATGGTTTCAAGGGAATCATATTCGGATGCGCTGATGGAAAAGAAAAGAAGACAGATAAAAAAACCAATTCTCATTTGTCAACTCCGGACTTTTGCAGTACCGCGCAGAACATCACGTCGCTCCATGTTTCATCGGCGAGGCCCGGAAGCTCCATTGACAAAAGAGAAAAGTCGGGGTGCGCCGAGAGAAAGAAATTCACAACATCTTCGTTTTCGGACGGCATGAATGAGCATGTTGAATAAACAAGGCGTCCACCAGCACGGACAAGTTTCGATCCGGCGTCAAGTATTGCCGATTGTAAAGCAGGGGTTTCGCCAAGCGCCGATGG
>CAIOZP010000026.1 GCA_903862805.1 uncultured Fibrobacterota bacterium | reverse complement strand
CGATATTTCGGAACCGATATTGCAGCATTCCGTTGCAAGCACAGCGGCAAATGGAATGATCCCGCCGCCAAGTCCTTTGCCGAGTGTCACGATGTCCGGTGTCACGCCGGTCTGTTCGTATGCGAAAAATGTTCCCGTTCTGTAAAGCGCCGTAGGGATCTCATCGAAGATAAGCAGTATGCCGTGGCGGTCGCAGATCTCGCGGATCCGTTTCCAGTACGCTTGCGATGGTCGCTTCACGGTGGTACTGCGAAGTGGTTCTGCAATGAATGCGCCGATTTCGCTTTCATGCGAAACGACATACTCAAAATAATCGGCAGATATTTCTTCATCGGAACCGAACGGGCTGTCACTTTGGGGCGGCGGAATATTTATACAGCCCGGCATCAGCGGTCCCATGTGTTCCCTGAACTGCCGTTCGCCACCGACCGAGATCGTATCGAGTCCGGCACCGTGAAACGATCCCCAGAACGAAACCACCTTGTGTCTTCCGGTGACTATTCGTGCTATCTTTAATGCGATGCCGTTTACAACTGTTCCGGAAGGCGCGAACAAGACCCGCGATAATCCTCCCGATGTCCGGCGCACAAGTTCCTCTGCACATTCAATTGCGTAGGAGTTCGTGAATCTGCGACTGCAGAACGGGAGTTGCTCCATCGCTTCCTTGATTCGACGCGAAACGATCGGATTACCGAATCCTCCCTGATGCACCGAATTACCGTGAAAGTCGAGGATTGACATACCCGCCGCTGTTTCAATGCAACTGCCCAAAGCACTTTTCGCGACATCAAGGCATGGTGTCGAAAGCGCCTGATGAAAAAACACAGCACTGTCACGGTCAAGCAAATTGCGGGTAGCGGTATCATGTCCGGTATCCCATTTCGATCGGTGATCGGAGCGGTTCATGTCGCCTTCGTCAAGCATGCTGCGGTCGTTCATTCCTGACTTTCCTTCTGTTTCAATTCTGCACTTGCAGATGTGTCAGAACTTTTCAGAACAGATCGGAGCAGAATCGCTGCTCCCTGTGCAGCCAAATTCACTGCGACAATCATCACCGACATCGCGGCGGCTTCGGCTGTGTCACCCGCATCGTCCATGTCGATCACCGCCACCGATGCGACCTTGAATGCAGCAGGAATTATAAAGATCAGTGCCGAAACTGTTATCATTGCATTGACAAAAAGGTAAAGCGCAACCTCGATCATTGCAGGCAGTGTTATCGGAAGAATCACACGGCGGATCAGATGCATCGGATGCACGCCGAGCGCCGCAGACAATACCTCGAACTCCCTGTCACAGTTTTTAAGCGTTGTCCTCGCAGTTGTAAAGCAGACCGGAATAAAGTGAATTATGTTCGCCAGAACCAGAAGCCAGATTGTTCCATAAAGCGACATGAACGGATTTGAAAATGTCATTCCTATCAGCGGTATCGTGAGCATCGGCCTGTTGAAAAAAAGTATGTATGACAGACCGATCACAAGGCCGGGTAGTGCGACAGGCATGGTCGCAAGGAAAGAGATTGACCGTCGCAGAACAGTCATTGCTTTCATCCGCTCACTCGTGTATGCTGCAACAAAAACAATTACCACTCCGATCAGCGCAGTCAAAGCAGACATGATAATGGAATTGAGAAATGGAGCAAATCCGGTGACAGACTTTTGCCCGAAGTTGAAATGAGCCAGTGTCGGAGCGAGATTGTACGGCCAGTACGTTACGAGTGATGCGAAGACAACTGTTCCCATAATAAGTAGAATGCCAGATGCCATTAGCAGCACTGCGATAAAAAGTGGAATATCCCGTGATGTCTTTGTCTTGACGGTGAGTGGCTTTGCATTCGATGTGATATTCCCACCGCGGTCGTGTAAAAGCGTGATCATGAACGCCGCAACTGCTGGAAGCATCAGGAGCAGTGAGACAACCGATCCCATTGCAAAATCCATCTGGCCGATGACGCGTTTGTAAATTTCCACCGAGAGCACAGTGTACTGACCTCCCACAATCTTTGCAGCACCGAAATCGGTGAAAGCAAGTGTAAAGGCGATAAGTATTCCGCTCAGCAGAGTTCCCTTCACGGCCGGAACAGTAATCGTGAAAAATCGTCGCACAGAATTTGCACCGAGCATGGTTGCGGCCTCGTAGAGCCTGCCGTCGCAGTTGTCAAGCGCGACAAGAAACATAAGAACCATCTGCGGGAAAACATAAACCGACTGCGCAATCACAATCCCGTTGAATCCGTAGAGCGGTATCCGCCATGACGGATTGATCGAGACCAGTAATGCTGTGATCAGACCTTTGTTTCCGAGCAGGTACATAAGAGATATGCCGTGCATCAGACTCGGGGCAAAAAGCGGAAGCAGAGCGATCAACCGGAAAATTTTGCGGCCGGGAATTTTGCTCCGCTTCAATGCAAAGGCGTAAACAAAACCTGCAACAACGGTGATCAATGCAGTTGTTGTTGCAGTTGCGATGCTGTACCAGAGCGTGAATGCGAGGCTCTGTGTCTTGAAGAATGCGACGAAATTTGCAATGCCGACAAAGTTTCCGCTGTTGTCTTTCACTGCCGCGAGTGCAAGTTCAGTGAGTGGAAATAGCACGCCTGCTGCAAGTATTATCGCTGCAAATATCAAAGGTATCTTGAGAGATACCGGCTCGTTGATCACCGTTTTTTTATTTAATATCATCGTTACTTTTCAGGCGAAGGAGATGAATTTTTTATGATCGACTTCAATAGGAATTATGTCACTTCCATAGCTGATGCACTGATCAAATTCGGCGGCTGTCATATCAATTTCGAGGCGGATCGATGACGGCGAGCTGTCGCGTCTGTCAATTTCAACACAAAGCCGATAGAATGATCCGCGATATTCCTTTGTGATTATCCGTGCATTGACAGCGCCACCGCCGGACGACAGCCGCAGGTGTTCTGGCCTTATCGCAAAGATGGAATTTTCAGCAAGACTTACAGGCAATGGTTGTTTGTTCAGCTCGAACATTCCTGGAAGATCTACAAAATTCATCGCTCCGATAAAGCCCGCTACGAACGGTGTACTCGGGTGCTCATAAATATCACGGGGCGCACCGTGCTGGACTATATGTCCATCATCTATTACCGCCACTTTATCGGAAAGAGTTAGCGCCTCTTCCTGATCGTGAGTGACAAGAATCGTGGTGATTCCAAGCTTCTGCTGAAGCTGCCGGAGTTCCTTGCGGATCGAAAGGCGTACCTGTGCATCAAGAGCCGAGAATGGCTCATCAAGAAGAAGAAGCTGCGGTCGTTTGATAAGAGTTCGTGCCAATGCGGTACGCTGCTGCTGCCCACCGGAAAGCTGCGAAGGATATTTCGACCGCTCAGGAATAAGGCCGACCATTAAAAGCACTTCCTCTGCGCGGCTGATTTTTTCTTCACGGCTGATCCTGTCCTGCGATAGCCCGTACAGCACATTGTCTTCTACTGTCAGATTAGGAAATAGCGCATAGGACTGGAAAACCATTCCCATTCTGCGTTTTGCCGGAGCTGTAGCTGTGATGTCGTTGCCTTCAAGAATGATTCTCCCATTGTCAAGCGGTTCGATGCCGGCAAGTATCCGCAGCAATGTTGTTTTGCCGCAGCCACTCGGCCCAAGCAAACTCAGCCATTCCCCTTTGTCCATAGACAGGGAAACATTAGAAAGGACGGTCTGGTGACCAAATTTTTTCGACACATTTTCTACAGACATAAATGGTGAAGAGATCGCCTCTGACAACATTGAATACTCCTCAAAAAACCTTTTCATGACAAAAAAATGTTTCCGGGAGGTTGGTGCGCCGACCACGGAAATGCGGCGCACACTCTCCCGAAAACTACCGGCACTAAAATTGACAGAACAGGAATCAACTGTCCTGTTTGAAATTTATTCCTTCGGCTTCGGATCGCTCTTTGCGTCGTAACGTTTTGTCCACTCGGCAAGAATCTGGTCGCGATTCTTGGCGGCCCAGCCGAAATCGTTTTTGATCATCTGCTTGGTTGGCTCAGCAGGGAAACCAGCCGGAACAGTGACACCTGCGGTAGGAACAGAGATCACGCCGAAGTTCTTTCCGTATTCCTTCATGACATCCTGACTGATCGCCCAGTCGAGGAAAACCTTGGCTTCCGGCTTCATTGTGCTTTTCTTGACAAGCGCATTTGCCTCAAGATCCCAGCCGGAACCTTCTTTGGGGAATACGACGTCAATCGGCGCACCGCCAGCCTTCAGATTCAGGCAGCGGTAGTCAAAAGAGATACCGATCGGAAACTCTCCCGATGCGGCCAGCTTTGCAGGCTGCGAACCCGAATGCAAATAGCGGGCAATATTCTCGTGAAGCTTGTCGAGAAATTCCCATCCCTTTTTCTCGCCCATACTTTGAAGCACACCTGCGACAAAAAGGAAGCCAGTTCCTGATGATGCCGGATTCGGCATCACGATAAGCCCCTTGTACTCCGGCTTGGTGAGATCGGCAAGCGAATGAGGAATTGCCAGTTTACGGCCTTCCATTTCCTTGGTGTTGACGGCGATCGCTGTCATCCATGCATCGATGCCAACCCAACGGGCGGGTTTGCGGCTGTCTTTGTAATGTGAGTCAACTTTCTCGATGCCCTTTGGTGAATAAGGTTCGAGGATTCCTTTCTGATCTGCCTGAAGAAGAGACGTGGCGGCAAGTCCCCACACCAGATCAGCCTGTGGATTACCGGCTTCGGCAAGAAGTTTCGCTGTGACGATACCGGTCGAATTGCGGAAATAGTTCAGCTTGATGTCCGGGTGCTGAGCAGTAAACGACGCAGTATAGGCGGCGATCTGATCATCTTCCAGAGCTGTGTAGATCGTAAGATCAGCAGCAGAAACCAGTGAGGTGAACGCCAAGGAGCTTATCCCGGCGGCTACGAGGAACTTGTTTGTCAGTTTCATTTTCTATGCCTTTCAAAAAAGTTTTTCAGAGTCGAGATGCTCGTGCAGGAGAGGCTGTTATTTGTCTATCAAAAGATTACTTGATGCTCCATGCGCCCTTGACACCGAGATAAATATTCTGGTCAAAGACATTGGTTCCATTTTTCGGCATCGTCTCTTTGCCTGTGTAGGCAAGATGAATGCGGAAATCGGCACCGTCCTTTGGATAGATCTCAAGCGCAGGAGCGAATCCGACAACCGAACCGGTCTGGTTTGATCCAAGGGAATTGATGTCGTAAAGAGCCTTGAGCTGCGGGCGGATCTTTCCTGCATTGATACGCAAAGTACCGGAGAATGAAAGAAGACTTGGATTGGTCGAATCAGCACCGCTGGTAGTGCTCTTCCAATAACCGACATCGACTTCTCCGCCGACTTTTTTCGGATCGATCTTCAGACCAAAGTCACCGATGAACTCGCCCTTGTTACCGACAGCCTCTGGCTTTACTTCGACCGAAAGAAGCGGCTGAACAATTCCGATCTTGCCCTGATATGCAAGAACCATGTTGAAATACTTGCTGACCTTCGTATCCTTTTCGTTGCTCAGACCCGAATTGGCAACAACAAGATGAATACCCTGATCTCCAAAGGTGAGAGTCGGACTGATACCGACTACATAGGAATTTGTGATGTCATCCATTCCTGTGAAAACATAGACATCTGAGCTTGAGTTGTCGTTCTCCCAGCCGGCTTCGTAGTTCCAGAGCTTACCGAGATCGAAAGAAAAATGTTCGCCGAACTTTGGCTCGATGAAGGCGTAGTTGACCATTGCAGATGCACCAGCCAGTCCGTCCTTTATCGATGTCTTATCAAGGCGCAGACGCAGGCGGTACTTCATGTTGTCCGTGACGTTGCCTTTGAAGTCAACGCGCAGATACTGGATGTCAAATTGCGAGTTTGTCGGAACCGCGGTGTCGGAACAGAACTCCGTTCGCAGATCAGTTCTGTAAACCAGTTTGATTGTGTTGTCTCCGGCGAAAGCACCCAGGGCCGCAGCCACCAGCGCAATTCCGATTTTCCTTTTCAGCATAACCACTCCTTTTGTTAAGTTGGGAACCTTTGTATTTCAAATCAGACTGCGGGAAGAATTTCCAGAATCTCTGGTTCTCCCTGCGAAGATCCGTTTTCGTCAATTGTGGTAACTGTGCCGTGGAAGAAAATTTCCCGCTTTGCCAGTTCGCCGAAAAGATCAAGCGGATCGAATGCTTCCTCGGGAATCACACAACCCGTTCCGTTCACTTTGCCTTCGGCAATCAGCTTGACCGCAACGCCAAGAGGAATTCCGACGTTGCGTGTGTAGGCGCGAAGTTTTTCCCAGCCCGGAACCGATCCGTCGGATGAAGGATGCGTGTGCCAGATTGTTTTCAGCACACGCTCACCGTTCTCAATGCCCACGGTCTCGACGTGAAGAGCATAACCGTAAAGCTCGGTTTCCTGACCTTCCTTGCTACGGCAAAGGTAGGCGGCAACACAATCCATGATTCCGACTTCAAAGCCATTTACCGAAATCCTGTCGTTGCGAAGGAAACCATATTCGTAAAGAGCCTTTACCAGACGCATGTTCTGCTGCGGCCAAGTTCCACGAACCTCGATGAGTCCGGCCGGTTTGTTTTTTTGATCGAGGTACTTGGAAAGAGTTACAGTTTCAGCGTGCGGAATTATGTATTGAAT
>CAIOZP010000025.1 GCA_903862805.1 uncultured Fibrobacterota bacterium | reverse complement strand
TCGAGTTCGAACTCGGCATCTGTCGCAGCAGGTATGGAGCAGACATCGACCAGCCTTGCAACAATCGCCACCGCCACCGACGAGATGAGCTCGACCGTTGCAGAGATCGCCGCAAACTCCGAGCGTGCCCATGCGACCAGCAGTAATGCGGTGATGCAGGCAGAGTCGGTTTCGGCAGTTATGCAGCAGCTCGGCGATGCGGCGAAGGAGATCGGCAAGGTGACCGATGCAATCTCGGTTATTTCGGCGCAGACAAATCTTCTTGCGCTCAATGCAACAATCGAAGCGGCGCGGGCGGGCGCGGCGGGCAAAGGGTTTGCTGTTGTCGCAAACGAAATCAAAGAACTCGCCAGCCAGACCGCCAAGGCTACCGACGATATAAAGAACCGCATCGACGGAATCCAGACGGCGACCGGCAGCGCGGTTGTTGACATTACTAAAATCACGGCCGTCATAAACGAGGTCGGTCAGCTTGTGGCGAACATGGCGGCGGCTATCGAAGAACAGTCGGCGGTGACAAAAGACATTGCCGGAACAATCACTCAGGCAACCTCCAACGTTTCCGAAGTGGCCAACCGCGTATCGCAAACGGCATCTGCGTCGCAGTCGATTGCTCAGGATATTGCAAAGCTCGGAGCAAGCGTCGGTGAAATAAACGATGGCGGCAAACAGGTCCACAACAGCGCAAACGATCTGTCGAAACTTGCAGAGAATCTGAGGAAAGTCGTTGACAGATTTGTGGTGTGACAGACCTCAAGACCTCATCCCCCGCGCCCCTTCTCCAATGTGGAGAAGGGGAGGAGAATTGGGTTGGATCAAATGTCTTCGGTGCTTTACGTTCCTGAAAGGAACTGTCACCTTCTCAGAAGGAGAGGGTCGGGCGAAGTCCGGGGTGAGGTCGGTGGGTTTATAGAATAATGTCAGTTCTTGTTCTGGAGGATTAATGAAACTTGGTGATGTAAAGATCGGGCTACGCCTGCAACTTGGTTTTGGGCTTGTCGTACTGCTTGTTGTTGCGGCGGTGATTGTCAGCCTTTCTGCGTTTACCAGAATGGCCGCTTATGCAGACAGTCAGATGGATCTGTCGGAGAGAAAGTTCAGCGTGCTGATTCTCAACGACGACATCCATAAAATCTATGTCCACATGGGGCTGTTGATTTCGTCGGATGGTCAGGCGGCGCAGCAGGTTCAGCTCGACAGTATTGATAGGTTACGTGACGACTATGCCACACATGTGAAAGCTTTGGTCGCAAAGGCTTCGACTGCAAAGGGCAAGGCTTTGCTTGACAGCTTGAATATCTCAATCACCAAGGCAAAGACCGCAAACAACAGCGTCATCGATTTGATAAAAGCTGGTAAAAAAGCCGATGCTGAAAAGGTGTTTTCAACAGTTTGTTTGTCGGTTATGCCCGAACTCGAAGTGGCGACCGCCAAACTGATTGAGTGGAGGAACAAACGTCTGGTGGATGAAAACACTGCGGTTAAGTCTTACCACGTGTTTGCAAGTACGCTCATCTCTGTGATAGGTGCGGTGATGATTCTGCTTGCGATATTGATTGGACTTGTAATAACAACAAGTGTAACCGGCCCTATTACCAAACTCGGTTTGTACATCAATAAAATAGGCGGCAGAAATCTTTCGGAATCGGTGCCGCCGGAGCTGCTTGCCCGCAAAGACGAGCTGGGCAGTCTTTCGGTAGCTGTTCAGGAGATGCGCGATTCACTTCATTCGATTTTATCGGAGGTTGCATCCGGCGTAACAGTGATGTCGTCGTCGTCGGAATTGCTTGTGGGAAGTGCCGGACAAACGCTCTCGATTGTCGAAAAGATGTCGGATATGTCTTCGTCAGTTGCAGTCGCGGCAGAGGTCTCATGCGCCAGCACCACAGCAGTTGCCGGAAACATGACACTTACGACAAACAGCCTTACTTCGATTGCCGGAGCCGCAGAGGAATTGAGCTCGACGATAGGTGGCATCGCCGCAAATTCAGACAAGGCATATGCGACGGTAACATCGGCGAGTATGAAGGCGCAGGCAATTGCGGCCGTTGTTGACAGACTTGGCGCTGCTGTGAAGGACATTGGGGCTGTCACTGAGTCTATCACACAGATTTCAAAACAGACAAACCTGCTTGCGCTAAATGCGACAATCGAAGCGGCGCGTGCCGGTGTCGCGGGCAAGGGTTTTGCAGTTGTCGCAAACGAGATTAAAGATCTTGCGGCCAAAACAGCCGATGCCACCAAGGATATAAAGACCCGTATATCCGAGATTCAGGGCGTAACCGCCACCGCGATTAGTGATATAAACGGAATCACCATCGTTATCGATGAGGTTGGAACAACCGTCTCGGAAATTGCGTTTGCCATTTCGGAGCAGGCGGCGGTAACGCAGGATGTCGCGAAGAATGTGTCGGAGGCTTCGACAGGTGTGAGTGATTCAAACGAACAGATCACTCAGTCTGCGATAGTTACACAGGATATTACCCGTGACATTACAACCATGTTGATATTGGTCGAAGACGTACGCGAAACCGGCGCATCGCTTTCCGGCACTGCCGATGAACTTTCAAAGCTTTCGGCAGAATTCAAACACAAAGTATCGACCTTCAGGCTTTCGTAATTTTTAAGGAGTAATATATGGAAATGGAAAAAGACGATTCGCTGCTGGTTGCCACATTCATCCTGAACGGTGCGCTGTTCGGAATAGACGCCGGCAAGGTTCAGGAAGTTGTGCTGATCGACCGGATCACGCCGGTTCATCATGCTCCGGCATGGGTTGTAGGTGTACGCAATCTTCGTGGCAAAATCGTGACGATAATCGACCTTGCTGCCAAACTCGAACTCGGTGCGGTTGAACAGACCGCCGAGACGCGTATTCTTATTCTCAAGTGGACACGCGAACCGATAGGCATAATGGTTGACGCTGTTTCGGATGCGGTACGGTTCGAGCGTTCGACACTTGAGGCGCCGCCGCCGAATCTTCACGGCGTACAGTCGAGCGATATGAAGGGCGTTCTTCACCATCAGGGGCGGCTTGTGGCTCTGCTCAATCCCGACAGTCTTCTTCACTTCGACGAGCGTGCCGAAGCTGAGGCGGGAGCTGCGCACAAGTGAGCCTCAAAGCAATTGTCGTTGACGACTCCAGTATTTTTCGCAGGGTGATTTCCGATGTGCTGAGTGCCATCGGTGTCGAGGTCGTTGCCACTGCGCCCAACGGACGCATTGCCTGCCAGAAGATAAGGGACATGAAGCCCGACATGGTCACGCTCGATCTTGAGATGCCGGAGATGGATGGTCTTGCCGTACTCGACGAATTGCGAAAGACCGGTGAAACTGCGAAGATTATAGTGGTCAGTGCGCTAAGTCGTCGCGGCGGTCAGCTCACGATCGAGGCGCTCAATAAGGGCGCATTTGATTTCATTCCAAAACCCGATGGCAACGGGCTCGAAGAATGCCGTGCCTCGTTTGACAGGGAGCTGGCTCCACGAGTCAAGGCACTTGTCAGCCGGATA
>CAIOZP010000024.1 GCA_903862805.1 uncultured Fibrobacterota bacterium | reverse complement strand
GTGATAGACATTCCAAGACCGGTGCCTCCGTTGGCGCGTCTTGTTGTGTAGAACGGGTCGAATATTTTTGCCAGATTTTCTTCGGCGATTCCGTGGCCGCTGTCTTTGATCTTGAGAAGAATGGTATTGCGTTCGATGATGGCCGCAGTTGATATCGTGATAGTGCGCGGATGCTCGTCGAGGGCAAGGCATGCGTTATGGATTATGTTGATCAGGGCCTGTTCGATGCGATGAAAGTTGCCAGTAATCACCGGCAGGTCGTGAGAAAGATGAAGCTGAATGTCGGCATCACGCCTGCGGATTTCTCCATCGACGATCCGCAAGGCCGACCGCAGGGCTTCGTTGATCTCGACTCTGTCCAACATCCCATTGTGATCGGATGTCGAGTAGGCGCGAAGGTCATCGACAATACGTTTTATCCGATCTACGCCTTCGTGAATACCATCTATCGAGTCGGCGATTCTTGGCGCTATTTCACGCAGAGCTTTGACCCCGACATGAATATTGGCGAGATCGTTCGAGCTTGCGATTGCCGGCATAATAGCTTCCCAGGCCTGCTTTACGATTGTTGCGTTGAGCAGGATGAAGGTCGCAGGATTGTTGATCTCGTGCGCTGTTCCGCTCACAAGCAGCCCGAGTGCCGCGAGCTTATCGGAATCAGCAAGCTGCTTCGTGCGTTCTTCGACGATCAGCTCAAGATCGCTGTTGTACTTGCGGATCAGGTGTTCGTTCTGAACACGTTCGGTAACATCCATGACCTGTGCGATTGGTCTTTGCGAATTGTGCCGGTCGGTGAAGGTGGTGATCCACATTTCGAGGATGCGCCTCTCGCTTTTACCGTTGTTTACAGTCAGGAAATAATGCTTTGGGGCATCGAGTCCGGCGAGCCGTCGGCGATAGTTTTCGGTGACAGTTTCCAATGCGTCGGGAGTCAGGATTTCCCTGAAGTCCATACCGGTCAATTGACTTTTTGGGATATGAAGCATCCGCGAGAATTCATCGTTCAGAAATTCGAAATGATAGTCGGCGTCGAGTATGAACATTCCCATCGCACCGTTGTCTAAAATGGATCTGTATCGGGCTTCGCTCTCGGCAAGTGCCACGGCGCTCCGACGCATGTTGAACATGAGGTGATATACGAGAATTATCAGACACAGAAAAGCCATGACCATTATTGATTCCGGCACAGGATCTCGGCTGATAGATCTGAATAGAAAGAATGCCGAGCCGATGGTAAGAGCAAGAATCGCAGTTGTCCAGTAAAAGAGCCATGGATTTTTGTCGCGCCTTTTCGACCAGATCAGGAGCATGACAATGGAGATGACCGGAAGGGTCAGCCAGAGAACATGCAGTGTCGGGTGGATATTCGCGTTCATTTAAGACTTCCGTTTGTAACAGGTTTCGAGCCGGATTTTTCGGAGGGGCGAAAAAACTGCGGCACAGGTAGCTGAATCAGTCAAGAAATTCCCAGAGTTCCTTTGCCCTGTGATGCTTGCGCAGTTTCGCTATGGCCGTGTCTTTGATCTGTCTTACACGCTCGCGGGTAATTCCGGTTCTGATCCCGATTTCTTCGAGCGTGTAAGCCGTGTCTTCGCCGATGCCGAAGTAAAGACGCAGAACTTCCTCCTCGCGGGAGCCGAGCAGCGACATGAGCCGCTCAACTTCGTTGGTTCGCGCATCGGCCATTGATACATCGTCGGTGCTTACGGCATTGTCATCGGAAATTATGTCGATGAGCGAACCGGACGAATCATCGCCGATGGGCGCATCAAGAGAAGCGTGGGAACGTCCGATCTGGAGCGAGCTGGCGACATCCTCTTCCGGGATACCGAGCTCTTCGGCGATTTCGGCGATGCCTGGTGTGTGCCCGAGTTTCTGCTCAAGTGCAATTCGGGCCTTCCCGACGCGATGGATTGTCGCGACACGATTGAGCGGAATCTTGACAATACGGGAATGATCGGCAAGTCCCTGAAGGATCGCCTGACGTATCCACCAAACGGCGTAAGAAATGAATTTGAAATTCTTGCCTTCGTCGAAACGCATTGCCGCTTTGATTAGTCCGAGGTTTCCCTCGTTGATAAGATCGACCAGCGTCATGCCCTGATTCTGATAATTGCGTGCAACTGAAACGACGAAGCGCAGGTTTGATTTTACAAGCCGGTCAAGCGCACGCTTATCGCCTTTACGGATTCGGATTGCCATTTCGCGCTCGTCAGCCGATGAGAGCGGACCGTATCTGGATATGTCTCGAAGATATACACCGAGGTTACCTTCTTCGATGAGTAAACTGCTGGGAAGTCTTGCCTTCATCGCCGACCTTTCAACTCATGTTCAGTGAGGGGAAGACCGAACGCCGGATCAGATAGCATCGATCCGGCATTTATGAAATGGAACAGTATTGTAAAAACCTTAGGCAATACTGATCACTTGGGAGAAAACTGGCTCTTGTCAACACCGCATTCAGGGCAGCTCCAGTCATCGGGAATTTCTTCGAAGGGGGTGCCGGGCGCAATTCCGTGATCGGGGTCGCCGACGGCAGGATCGTAAACATAACCGCAGACATCGCATTCGTACTTCTTCATACTGTTCTCCTTAAATGGAATTACTCTACAGAAAAGGTTCTAAGCTGTTTGTAGATAAATGAAACGTGGCGAATCTCTTCAAGCTCAATTTTGCTGACATCATCACGACCGAGATGCGCCGGAACAAGATCTTTGACCGCCGCATAGTAGATAACAGAATCCTTCTCGAAGCGCAAAGCCGTTTCAAGAACTTCGCGCCCTGATTTGCATCTGTCAATCAGAACCGAAAGGTCGAAATTCTGCACGAAGACGTGGCTGTCGGCAAGCGCGGTAATGTAGCTGGCGGCAAGATCATCTGCATCAAAGCTGGTTTCGATACCGAGCTTGTCTTTAAGGCCTTTACGGAGATCTTTGAACAGGTCGATGTGGCGCAGTTCCCATGATGAAAGTTCAAGAAGTAGCTTGCGGACGTTTTCTTCCGGGACTTTTTCCGCGGCGGCATCGTAAAATTTTTTGCCGTTTTCTTCAATGTGCAAGGCAATTTCGTAGATCTCGTCGGCGTTATAAATGATCCCCATGTCTTCTCCGTAAAATATTGTTCGCTGTTTGTATCGGCCGACACCAATCAGCCGCATTTCAACCCGCTCAATATATACGGCTGACCGCAATTCCGACAAGGCACGGCCGTCAAATTGTTCATTGCACCGTGACAGCGTGGCTTTTCGTGATCTATATTTGGCATCCTTGATATAATGGAGTTTGTGTGAAACCGGTACAGATTGCAGACGGAATATATTGGGTTGGCGGGATCGACTGGCGGCTGAGGAATTTTCACGGATACCTCACCCAGCGCGGATCATCCTACAATGCCTACCTTATAATTGACGAAAAGGTGACTCTCGTCGATAGCGTGAAAAGCTACCTCACGCAGGATATGCTTGACAGAATAGCAAGTCTGGTCGATGTCTCAAAGATCGACTACCTCGTGGCAAACCATGTCGAAATGGATCATTCGGGTGCCATTCCAGAAGTTGCGAAGCTCGCGCCGAACATGCAGATCGTCTGCTCGCCCAAAGGCGCCGAGGGTCTGCGTATGCACTATGGCGAACTGAATTACAAAGTCGTCAAAACCGGTGACTCGCTGAACCTTGGTAAACGCAGTCTGAATTTTGTGCAGACGCCGATGGTTCACTGGCCAGACAACATGCTCAGCTTCTGCCCCGAAGAAAAGATTCTTTTCTCCAACGATGCCTTCGGTCAACACATTGCGACATCAGAACGTTTCGACGATGAGCTGCCGGTTCATATTGTTATGGAAGAGGCGGCGAAGTATTACGCGAATATTGTTCTGCCCTACGGAAATCAGGTCAAGGCAGCGCTCAGTGCTGTTTCTGGTTTCGAGATAAAGACGATCGCTCCGAGTCACGGCGTGATCTGGCGCAAGCATCTTCCCGAAATCCTTGGCAGCTACACAAAGTGGTGCACCAACGAAACTGTATCGAAGGCCGTGGTCGTTTACGACACGATGTGGGATTCAACCGCTAAGATGGCCGGTGCCGTTGCCGAGGCTTTCGAGAACTGCGGCATACTTACCACAATCGTCAATCCGCAGGATTCGCATATATCCGACATCATGACGAGCCTGCTATCGGCGCGATTCGTTTGTGTCGGTTCGCCGACGCTCAACAACAATATGCTGCCGTCGGTTGCTGCATTCCTCACGTATCTGAAAGGTCTTGCTCCCAAAGGGCGCGTTGGAATGGCTTTCGGATCGTATGGCTGGGGTGGTCAGAGCGTCGCGCTTGTCGAGGATGAATTGCGCAAATGCGGATTCGATCTCATGCAGAGCGCACGGTTTCAGTATATTCCCGATGGCGAAAAGCTTGCGGCACTTACAGCGCAAGTCGAAGAAGAAATCAAAAAATTCATTCTACCGGAGACCGTGTGAAAACATTTGAAGAACTCTTCGCAGAACTCGGAGAGAAAATAAAGCGCAACGATCCCGAGTCCGGCACCGTGAAGGAATTTCTGAAGGGCAAACATTTCATCGGCAAGAAAGTTATCGAAGAAGGCGGTGAAGTATGGATGGCCGCCGAATACGAAGGCCGCGAGAAAACCGCCGAAGAGATTTCTCAGTTGCTATATCATCTTCAGGTCATGATGTACGCATGTGACCTTTCGCTTGATGATGTCTATCGTTATCTGTAAACCATTTTTCCGGATATTTGTTAATGTTGAAAATCGCTATTCCAAACAAAGGTGCCCTGTCCGAAGGCGCAATCGCACTTGTCAATGCGGCGGGTTATCGCTGCAAGCCGACAGGCCGAGAACTTGCAGTGCGCGATGTCGCCAACAACGTCGAATTCTTTTTCATCCGTCCGCGTGATATTGCCGTTTACGTAGGCAATGGCGTGATCGACATGGGCATAACCGGCCGTGATCTCACCGCCGATGGCAGTGCAAATGTCGACGAACTTCTTCCGCTTGGCTTCGGCGGGTCGCGTTTCTTTTACGCTTTGCCGAAGGAAAAAAATCTCACGCCCGATCAGTTCGGCGGATTCCGCATTGCAACATCGTATCCGAACATCGTTCGCGCCGACATGGTAGGACGTGGCGTACCGGTCTCTATTGTCGAACTCGATGGTGCGGTCGAAATCTCCATCCGCCTTGGCGTCGCCGATGCAATTGCCGATGTCGTTGAATCGGGTCGTACACTTGAAGAAGCCGGACTGAAAACGGTCGGTGATCCGATACTTGTGTCCGAAGCCGTGCTCGTTGCAAGAAAAGGCAACAACACATTGCCTCCGGAAGCATCGACATTTCTTTCGCGTGTGAAGGGAATCCTGCTCGCCCGCGAGTATGCGATGGTCGAATACGACATCCCCGAAACGGTTCTCGATAAAGCCTGCGCAATAACGCCCGGCGTCGAGTCGCCAACGATCTCCCCGCTTTCCGAGAAGGCATGGGTTGCAGTGAAGGCAATGATACGGAATAAAGAAATCAATCGAGTGATCGACGACCTCGCGGCAATAGGCGCGAAGGGAATAATCGTAACCGATATCCGCACCTGTCGGATATAAAGGAATTTTCATGGGCAGAAAACGCCTTCTCGTCACCGGTGCCAGCGGATTTCTCGGATGGAACATCTGCAAGGCGGCAGTCGATCGCTTCGAGGTTT
>CAIOZP010000023.1 GCA_903862805.1 uncultured Fibrobacterota bacterium | reverse complement strand
CTGCAATGATACCGAAGGTCTCCGGCACTGTCACTGTGTCAAGCGGAACGATCACCTTTCTCGACAGGTTGTTCACGATTGATCGCGGCAGTTTCACTCAGTACGACCTTTATTCAAACAATCCGCAGCTGAGTCTTCACGCATTGGCTCCGATAGAAAATTTGCAAAGCGGCACTACCGATACCGTGTTCATCTCCATAGATGGAACCGTGAAAGATCCGCAGATCACTCTGCAATCTTCACCTGTGTACAATCAGGGCGAGATCATGTCTTTGCTAACGCTCGGTCGCCCGTCGCTACTTTCCGGTGGTAGCACGTCGACAAACGATCTTCAGGGGCGCGCCGGTGCTCTTCTGCTGAGTCAGGTCTATGGTTATACCGCTCGCCGCGCTGAGGAGATCCTCGGACTTCAGCAGGTTCGATTCGGCACCACGCTTCCACAGGGCGACAAAGGGCTTGGAGTCAGTGTCAGCGGATATAAACCAATCAATCCCAATGTAAAGGTCGGAGCCGAGATCAGTTACGACAATGGCCCAATGGGTATTCGCGAAAGTAAAGCACTTCTTTCATGGAAACTGGCGCCTTTCCTTTTCCTCGACGGCGAGGCCGCTGCTGACGGAACCGGCGGGGTAGGGCTGAAATTCAAATGGGAAAAATGAGTCTGCGAAGAATAATTCTGTTCATCCTGATAATCTGTTCAGCACTTTCGGCAGAGACCGCGCGGCATCGCAAACGTGTCGAGGATCGGAACGCATGGCATGTCCAAAGGCTTGCTGTACACGGCGCGAAACTCGTAAGGGCAACTGTTTTGCGTTCACAGCTTTCCTTGAAGCCATTCTTGTTTCGTCATCCGGTATTCAGCCGCATGAGGCTATCGATGGACACAGCTTCGCTTGCCACATATTATCACGATCGCGGTTATTTCAGATCAGCTGTTTCTATCGGAAAGATGGATTTCGATTCCAGCCGAAAGAGCGTGTCGATAATCATCAATGTAAACGAGGGAACTCCTACCACTGTTTATGCAATAAGAACGAGCGGATTTTCTATCGACAGTCTTCACGATCCGGCTCTTTTCGGCAAGCTCTACGCCGGTTCCCCATGCGATGCATCCCTGATAGCAACAGCGAGGGAGAACATCCTCAACCATTTTCTTGCCAAGGGATACCTTGAAGCAACGATTGAAACTAAGATTGTGTTTCACACCGATTCGTCTCAGGCCGATGTGGTCTATGTTCTGAAACGCGGCAGCGTCATTCGCGTAAAGTCAATAATGGTCAAAGGCAATGTGAAGACCAAGCCGAATGTTGCCGCACGCGAATGCACCTTTGAGCCTGGCGATACTCTTACGCAGGATCATGTGAAAAACACAGTTGACCAGCTTTACAAAACGGGACTCTTTGAATATGTGACAGTCAGCATTCATCCTCCCGAAATAGACAGTCTTCCGGCAGAGCCGAGGCAGATCGATGTCATTGTTCAGGAGAAGAAATTCTTCGCGGCGGAGATAGGAATTGGTGTGAACAACAGTGACTCGGTCAAGATCGACAAACTGATGATCGCCCCCCGTGTGAGCGGGCAGATTTCTTATGGCAACATGTTCGGCATCGGGATCAAACCATCGCTCAGCTCCGGTGCGAGCCTTTCCGAACAGGAAGTCCGTTTGGGCATTTACGTTCCAAGGATTTTCGGGCTCCATATAAATGCCAATGGCGAAGTCGCCGGTATTCACGAGATCACAACCCGCTACAAGAAATACGCCATCACTTCAACCGAGGCCATTGGTATCATTCCCTTCCGTAAAGGAAGCATAAGCCTTGCACACTCCACAGAAATAGATCCACAGCTCGATACGCTTTCGTCCGATACCTCGCATGGCTTCGTAAGCTCGAGCCGCCCGCTCACTCACGAACTTTCGACTGGCCTTACCATCGACACAAGGGACGATTATTTCTCTCCGAAGCGTGGCGTTTTCGGTAATATCGACTTCGCGGTTTCGGGACTAAACTCCAGTCGCAAAGATGAGTTCGTGCGGCTCGAAAGCGGTTTACGACTGTACAACAGTTTCGGAACGAATTTTGTTTTCTGCACCGCCGCCCGTATCGGAGTAATGAACCCGCTTCGCACGGAAAGCAGCATTCCTCAGGATAAACTTTTTACACTCGGCGGCCCGACCACGCTCCGCTGTTACCCGCAGGGCAAAGCTGGCCCGACTCTCGGCATTTACGACACCGCAAGCAAGCGAGACACCTACACCGATAAAGTCTCTGGTGGAAACGCTTATCTTGTGTTCAACGTGGCTGAAATACGATATCCGATTTACAAAGCCATGACCGGTGCAGTTTTTGCCGACGCCGGAAACCTCTGGAATCATTCGCAAGCCGGAATAAACCACGCATTCAGCCTGCTCGATTTGCGTGAAATGACATGGTGCGTCGGCCTCGGTCTTCGTCTAAAACTTCCTTTCGGCAAAGTCCGCTTCGACGCCGGAATGCTTGTGCGGCAAGGTGAACAAAACAATCCGGCCTACGAAAAAGGTTACGCCAGTACAAAGGGATTTGCACTTCAGATTGCAATGGGCGAGGCGTTTTAGCCGGGTTACCGCTAACGAACTCTGAGTGGAATAGCAAAAAAGAATGTCTTGAAATTACCTGTTTTGTTTCACATATCTTTCCGACGGGTATCTTTGCAAATAGTGATCGACAGTTGATTGATGTGCCGAAAATGCTTTTTCTGTTGGACCAAGTTTCCCCCAGAACCTTTCCAGTCCATAATACACCGGAAGACATGGTTCAGTGAGAAAACGGTCACGAATTGCAGCAAGATTTATTGATACAAAATTTCCTTCATAAATGAAGGAAACGTTTTCGTACATTTTTTCTTCGAGATCATTCTTGCAGTAAATATTGCGGCTTTTGTTTATGCCGTAGAACCAGAATCCATTATTGAACGCCTCTGAACAAAGGTCCAGTTTCTCTACCACAAAATATCGCATCAATTCTGCCCAGTCTTTGATCGGGGGAGTGTTTTTGCGTTTTCGTGAAGATCCTTTGCTATGTGCATAAGTAAAAATATCGTATTGAGAAAAATCAAATTTTCGCCGAACCTTATCGAAGCCAACAGTTTCGCCTCTGCTTTTGCTATTCTGGCTGAAAAAGACCTTTATAACTTTGTGATATTTTGACAATTCATTCCGTATTGAAATAATATTCATCCACGCTGATAGCGGCATGCTCACGTGGACGATAATTTCATCATGCGGGACATTGGAAAGAATCGAAGCAGTGATTTCTTTCCATGAATTTTTAGGGAAAAGATTATAAAAAAGTACTGATTTCACGCTTCGCCTTTATCAATGACACAAAACTGCTAAATCACTTGCTGGAAATTTTGTAAATGTATGCAGTGTAATTCTGATTATGACTCGGATTCACAGCCCAGAACAGATAATCCATCAGACTTGGTGTTATCATTTTTTCCAGAATCTGATTCGGAAATAATTTCGATGTTCGTGGCATCATTTCTTTTCTGGATTCATCACTGAAATAAATAATATGAAGCGGCTTGTTTTGCTGATCAATAGTTTTAACGAAAGCAGAATCAGATTCGGCGGAAGTGTAATTGTAAATAGCCATAGGTCTTCCGGCATAATAATCCGGCATCGGCGGTAAATCATCGGAAACAATAATGCATGATTTTTCTGCGGGTTTATCATAGAAGAAACTCATGATTTCCACTCTGCTTTTCTTTGAGTAAGAAAAAATGCTCACAGCCAAAAACAGACTGTTTCCTATCCAGAAAATCACCCATATTATCGAGATACTTTTCCTTAAAAAGCCTGGTTGCATTTTTTCTTTCAACGTAATCCACGCTCCCGCCGCAGCCATCAAAATAAAAGGCAGTGCAGGGATAATGAAACGCTCCTGCTTGTTCGGATATATTGAATGAAAAGCAAGAAAAGCGATTGTCGGTAGCACAATATAAGCAGCCTTTTTCCACTCTTTAAAAAAGAAGGCAAGAATCGCAATACTTGCCGGAGGAATAAGTACCCATGATAAGGTTCCAAAGTACGAATACCATGGTCCACAAGGATATGAAGCGATACTGTTTTTGTCAGAGTTGTAAACGGAATATCCGATCAAAGAAACAAAGGGTTTCCCGTAAATCAAATATTCAGGAATGCCAAGAACAAGTATCAGCGCCAATATTCCTGAAATGCATATCGCTATCGATCGGACAAAGTCTTTGTTCAGCAACAGCAACAGAAAAAACACCCCGATAAAAGAGGCCGTTTGATAGCGAATGATGAATGCTGCTGCAAAAAGAATACCAGACAGCAAGCCGAGTCTGATTTTTTCTGGGTTTGATTTTGCCGGCATAATTGAATACCAGATACCGGCAATCAGCGGTGGTACGCAAACCATTTCGATTAGATTGCGAACCGACAAAGACGCAAGAACCCATGAAAACGCAAGGAGTAACCCTGCAAAATGGCCTGCCTTTTCATTGTATATATGTGTAACAATTTTCATCCCGTACCATACGGTTGCCATTGCAATAAGTGCGTGAATCATTCTTACTATTAGCATTTGTGTTTGCGGGTTTATTATGCTGCATATCCCGAAGAACTTGAAAAGTTCAAAATGTAATCCTATATAAAAAATATTGCGCAAAGAGACATTGATTTTGCTCGGAAGGTCAATCCCCCAAAGCCAGTTTTGTGCTGTCTGGATCACACAGAAATGATCGTCGCTCATTCCGTAGCCCTTGGCAAAAATCGCCGCGATCAATCTAAGAGTTAGCGCAATAAGCATGATCAGCAATACCGGCTTTTCTGCATAAAACTTCTTGATATAAGAAAACATTCGAAACTCCAATGGCCTTAAATATTTATTGAACGCTTTTTTTAATTCCGAATTCAGTCCACCCCGATTCAACAGCGCAAAATCTCTTCACCGTTTCTACGCTGTGTGGAATTGGATCTGAACGATGAAAGATATGATATTGCAAGGCCTGCTGCGAAAGAGATCGTATCGGCATTCCTGCGGCTATGACACGGGCGTGAAGATTGTTGTCCTCCATTCCGCGGCCGATAATTCGCTCATCGTAACCGTTCAATGAAATGAAATCTTCACGATGAAGAGAGAAATTTGACCCAAGTATAAAATAATTCTGTCTGAAAATATTTCTCACTTTGTCAACGGCAGGTATCCTAAACGCATATTGTGCTGTTTGACCAATACTTCCAGTTAGCCACATGATTGAATTTTGATGTTTGCGCTTCGCAATATTCGACGAACTGATTGCTGACGACTTTTTTTCATTCATCATAACGCGACGACCGGCAAGTACAGCTTTTATTTCACGATGTTGCCAATGATCTTCGAGAAATTTATGGTGCAAAATACAGTCGCCGTCAATGAATACAAGATATTCACCAAGTGATTCGCACACTGCACGATTGATAATTATTGTTTTGCGAAAGCCTATATCTTCGTGCCATACATGGCGGATCGGGTGTGAAAAACGTCCTTGCCATGTTTCAATCAGATCGGCAATTTCCTTTGGAGATCCATCGTCCGCGATAATTATTTCAAAGGTTTTATATGTCTGATTCAGTAATGAAACGAATATCTTTTCAAGCGCATCAGGCCTCTTGTAGACGGCGATTATTAAAGAAATTGGAATGGATTTCATTTTGGATTCCTGTTTGCGGAATCGGTGTGCGTATGGTCGATGTTCTTCCGGCCAAGTTTTATTTCACGGTAATTTTTGTAGCCGCCTAACCGTTTGCCGCCAAGGATATTCTGCTCAATCCAATTGATGACACGATATTTGAAACGATCATGATGATGAATGGTTTTTCGCTTCCCGTCGAGCTGCAGAAGATGTGCCCAATCTATTGCATGAACCAAGTTATTCATAAGAGCAGGATGCGTACCTGTAAACCGTTTGTACCGGTTCATTGGCCCGTAGTCATATCCTACAGCCTCTATTTTATCTGACTGCATGGCATCTTTATTCCCGTGATAAATCCGTTCGGCTTCCTGCTGTTTTTTTTGCATCATTTCCGGATGGCGGGCCATTGCGTAATGATAAATGTGCGCTGGAATTCTCACGACATCAAGCTTGCGACTGTTTACTCTGAAAGATTGTGAATCTCCCCATGAAGTCGCTCCGATATTGTTTCTGATAATTCTAATTTCACGCGGGAAATATCTATGATGCACCTGCAAATGATCATAGTCGCCCCAGAAGTGAAACCACTCGAGAAGCATCCCTTCCACTTGTGGAAAATCGAGATACTTTTTGCAGTAGCTCTTAATTGTGTCAAGGTCATTCTCATGAACAACCTCGTCAATTTGAATGTGAAAACACCAATCGCCTTTGCATTCGCGAAGTGCGGTATCAGTTTGTTCACGAAAAATGTGTACCAAAGGTTTGTTGTCGCTTATGATCCATTCTGTATCGATGATCCGTATTTTGGGATCGCAGATCGCCTCTATCATTTCTTTGGTATGATCGCCAGGGCTGCTTCTGCCAACGGCGATTATGAATTCATCACAAATAGGTAGAATTGATTTGATGGATTCAATAAATGGATACCCAAGAGTTTCTGCATTTCTTGCGTAAGAAAATCCACTGATCAACATTGTCCTTTACCTTTGTTTATTATGGACCGATAAACAGCAATATGTGATTCAGTCAGCTGCGCGATTGAAAATTTTTTCTGCGCAATATTTCCTATGGTTTCCGCATGCCTTTTAGCTGATGCTTGATCGGCGATTACTGTTTTAATTTGTTTGAACATTTGCATTTTGTTGTCTTGATTCACAAGTGACACATCGCTTTCCGGATAGATGTCATGTGTTCCTCCAGCATCAAGTGCAACTGTTGGAATGCCTCTGATGACAGCATCGAGCAAAGCCGAACCAAGCCCTTCGCGAATCGAAGTCGAGACATAACAGTCAAATCCGGCATATAGGTTTTCTGCTTTGGGCATGACACCTGTGAATTTAATGTTTGAGGGAGCGTGTGAACGAAGCT
>CAIOZP010000022.1 GCA_903862805.1 uncultured Fibrobacterota bacterium | reverse complement strand
TCGGTGCCACTTGCTGCAATTTGACTCTGTGCCCAGAGTGCTGCGATTGTTGCAAGATATCCAGATGCGACGTTTGACGAATTCGCATCTTCGGCATCGACTATGGCTGCGGCCTTGGCTGTTCCTGTCTGCATGTCGCGTCCGAAATGATGATCTATGATAAGTCCCGCTTTGAGTTCGCCAGAAAACATGCGCTGCTCGATTTCACTTCGAGACATTGCGGGCATTTTCATTTCAAAAATATCGGGATGCGAATTGACAGATGCGAATAGAGAACGACTGTATTCGCTTCTGTCAAGGTCGCAGACTGCAAGCGGTAGATGTTTTACCTCGACGCTCAGAGCATATCCCATCACAAGAAGCTGAAGTACAACCGGAAACACGATAAGTCGCGACATCAGTGGATCGGCCTTGATCTGCATGAACTCTTTGTGGACTATTGCGGCGACGCGGTTCACAGCTGACTCCTGAATTTTTTCACGGCAATTATCATCAGTAAAAGCGCGATGAAACAAAGCGCTGCGGTGTCGCGGGCGATAATCGAAAATGTTGCGGCCTTAAGAATTATTCCACGAATTGCCGTAAGGTAATATGTCGCAGGAAGCAAATGCGCCAATGCCTGAAGCGGCCATGGCATGCTTGACAAAGGGAAAATGAACCCAGAGAGAATGATTGTCGGAAGCATGGTCGCCGGAAGAACCATCAGCATTGCCTGCCGCTGGTTTGCAGCGACGGTGGAAATGACTAATCCAATCGCAAGGGAAGCCACGATGAAGACTGCACTGACAGCGGCGAGAAGCGGGAGCGAACCCTTGGGCACGACTTCAAAAAATGTCGCACCGGCGATCATGATTAGAGATCCATCGATTGCGGCAAGCACCGTGTATGGGGCAAGTTTGCCCACGATAATTTCGATAGGATGAAGCGGCGAGACCAGCAGTTGTTCAAGAGTGCCGGTTTCTTTTTCGCGAGTAATCGCAAGGCTTGTAAGCATTGCCGAAACCATCACAAGGATCAGTGCCATGAGTCCGGGAATGAATGAAAGCGCACTTTTCTGTTCTTCGTTGTAAAGAAATTTCACACGCAAATCAAGCGGCGGCTTCACACTCGAATTGACAGATGCGAGTATCGCTTTTTGAATGAGCACAGGTGCCGCCGAACGAAGGATCGTTCCTGTGTTCGGATCGGAACCGTCGATCACCGCACCGATGTTGAGATTGCCGCCGGTGGCAAGAGTCTGCGAAAGTCCTGACGGAAGCCTGATTAAAAGTCGTGCGTTGTAAAGATGAAGAATCGAATCGACATTGCTGACGTTGGGAAGAATCGATTCGACGGCCAGCAGCGTTCCGGCACCGATCGACTGTGCGATCATCCGCGAAGATGTCGAGTGATCACAATCTTCGATAACGGTTCGCACGCCCTTGAGATCGAGCGTGAGCGCGTATCCATACAGGAACATCATCACGATCGGCATTGCTACAATAATCATGAGCGTCTGCCAGTCGCGCACAATGTGCATGAACTCTTTGCCCGCAACGGCCTTCATGCGATTGAGTGGCGCGATCATTTTCTGCTCCCTGAAACGATGCTGATGAAAACGTCATGGAACGATCCGCCGCCGTGCCTAAGAGACAGCTCGCGCGGACTTCCGCAGTCGGCGATTTTGCCATCGACCATGATTGCGATCCGATCGCAGAACTCGGCTTCGTCCATGTGGTGAGTGGTCACGAAAATTGTTGTGCCGCCCTCGGCGAATTTGCGGATGAGATCCCAGAAACGTCGCCGCGAAACCGGATCAACCGAGCCGGTTGGTTCGTCGAGGAACAACACAGCTGGTTTGTGCAAAATCGCGCAGGCCAGAGCCAGTCGCTGTTGCCAGCCCCATGGCAGACTGCCGGTCATGCGATCGAGCAAATCGGTCATGCCAAGTATCTTCGCGAGTTCGTCGCTGCGGCTTGCAATTGCTTTTGTTCCCATTCCGTAAAGCGACCCGAAGAGCGATAGGTTCGCCGAGGCTTTGAGATCGGGATAGAGTCCGAACTTTTGCGACATATATCCGATGCGTGAACGGATTTTTTTCTGCTCACGCATGATGTCGAAACCTGCGACTTCGCCACGTCCGGCGCTTGGTGTGAGAAGTCCGCAGAGCATTCGTATTGCAGTGGTTTTACCCGCTCCATTCGCGCCTAAAAATCCAAATATTTCTCCGGCAGATACCGACATGTTTATGTTGTCAACGGCTGTGAAACTG
>CAIOZP010000021.1 GCA_903862805.1 uncultured Fibrobacterota bacterium | reverse complement strand
TATCATCCGACCAACGGTCATCAGATCTGGTGACAGATATTTTTTGAGCACCACCGGAATTATCTCTGGCTTGACAGATGCGATACTATCGGTAAAGCTGAACATGTCGCGGTAGGTTCCAAGTCGCTCGAAGCGGGCCAGTTCATCGGAAAGCCCTTCGAGGCTTTTGAGCCGACTCACGTAGTCCATTGTCATGTTGTTTGTGACCCTTTCGATCTCGCTTTTCGATGGAGCGTCTTTCACAAGTTTTGCCACTTCGTCAAGTATCAGTCTCTCGACAGTGTCGGGCGAAACGCCGTTTTTAAGTGTTGCCGAAACGTCGAAATTTCCATCGGTGAGTTTCATATCGAGACCGGCTTCAATCGAAGTGCAAAGCCCTTTTTCATTGACGAGCTTCTGATAAAGCCGACCCGATTTCCCCGAAAGAACGTCTCCCGCTATGTCAAGCGCATACAGGTCGCTGTTTGGATAGCCTGGCACATGCCAGAGGATGTCTATACGCGGCTGGGCACTACTCTGCATGGTGAATCGCGTCTGACCCACAGGTGCCGGTTCGCGTGTGACTACCTGCTGCACAGGCTTCACTGCGCGCGGAATTTTTTCGAAATATTTCTTCACCATGTTGAATGTCTGCGTTGTATCGACATTACCGACGAAGACCATCAAAGCGTTGTCGGGAGTGTAGTACTTTTTGACATGCTCTTCAAGTTTAACTCGTGTGTAAGCCTGAATGTCGCTCGGCCAGCCGATGGTCGGGAACCGGTACGGATTGGCAATATAGAAGAGCGCGTTCAGGTGCTCCCAGTAGGTTCCGATCGGACGGTTATCGTAACGCATGCGGCGTTCCTCGGCAACAACATCGCGCTCAGAAAAAAATTCGCGCAGTACGCGATTGGCCATGCGATCCGATTCAATCCAGCAGAAAAGCTCGGTCTTGTTTTTCGGGAGCGTGACAAGATAACCGGTCATCTCATCGGCCGTCCATGCGTTGAGATCGGTTCCCCCGTTGTGCTCGTAGGTATCCCATATCTCGTCCTTCTTTATGTACTTTCTCTCTTTGTCAAGCACCGCCATGATCGTGTCGCGCAGTGCGGCGATCTTCACCGAGTCGGGATGAACCGCCGCTCGCAGTTTCTGGTACGCAGCTTCAAGCGTGTCGAGGCGATTGAGGTACGGTACTTCAGCCGCGTAGTTGCTTGTGCCAAGGGTCTTGGTTCCTTTAAACATCATGTGCTCGAACATGTGCGAAAGCCCCGTAGTTCCAGGGCCTTCGTACATCGAACCAACGAAATAATAGAGTCGGCATGACACGACCGCGACAGAAGTATCGGGAACAATCAGCACCCGCAGCCCGTTTGAAAGCGTGTCGTATTTCAGCGGCACACTCACCGATGATGCCTGAGTGGCCGCGGCAAAGATCAGAGTCGGCGCAATCAGGCTAAACAGTTTTTTTAACATTCATAACTTCCTGAAATCACTCCGGCATCATTGCAGGAGAGTGAGAATATACGTTGCGGTGCAAAAAATATTCGGTGGGTTCGCAGGCTGTATTTTGGTTTTGGGCAGGAGCACTTGACATGAAAGAATACGTCGGAAGAAATGACATTGAACAAGCGATTCGCGAAGCCGGTCTTGCTGGCGCGGCCGTCTCGTTTCACAGCTCGATGAAATCATTTGGACTCGTTGATGGCGGT
>CAIOZP010000020.1 GCA_903862805.1 uncultured Fibrobacterota bacterium | reverse complement strand
GGATAAACAGCTCTTACTTTTTCACACCGATCAATGCCTTCATAACTTTCGTTGTGCCGGCGTCGATGATTTTTCTCCGACGGTTATAGTTCCACCAACCAAAACGAAAGGCCTTTGCGTAAACAAAGGCCATCCGTTTTATCTAAAAAAAGGGTCTCAAATTTTAGTGATTGCCGGGATTGGCAAAGTTGCGGGGACGAGGAAGAAAAAATCTTAAGGAAGGCAAGGTTTCACAGCCCGATGCATAAATTCCCTATCGTGATACTAATATAGAGATGATTGTCGGTTTGCGCAATCAGCCAGTGTGCATTTATGTGAGTACGTTTTCCCCCTGAGTTCTTATGGTCAGAGTAAATGCCTGAAAGCAACCTGGAACCCGCGTAAGAAAACTGCGTTATCGGGTGAACAAAATTTCAGAAAATACGTTGATCTGCGGTTAGCGGAATCGTCCGGGGCGCTCTTTAAGCATACCGGATATTGCTGCGGCGATGAGTTTGGCAGCTTCGGGGGAAATGCCGCGACCGGTACCGGTTTGTGATTGGGCACGGAGCTGGGCAAGTTTTCGTTTTTGTTCGGCTAAAGTATCTGTGAGTTTTTTGGCGGCTGCGTAGTTAGGATTGCGGTGGTTGCGCTGATAGCCGTCGGGGGTCATGAATTGCGGGCGTTCGTACATAAACGATCCTTTCAGAATCTGAATTCGCGGTCGAGAATCTCGTTAATGAAACGATCAATCGCCACGGGATAGTACTGACTCTTCGGTGCAAATACAAGGCCCGTCGTTGTATCTTCGGCCTGCATCATACGGTCAAGCAGTCGCTCAGAATATTCTTCGGGATTTTCTTCGAGATTCTTTATCGAAAGATGTTCGCTTGCGACCTTCATATCTTGACGGCGGCTGACGGCGAAGCTGAAAACACGACCGGAAATCTCACCATCGAATGTGTCGGGGTCGAAAATGTCTCCGAAGGTTTCACGCAAATGCTGGGGTGTGATAAGAATTTTGGGCGAAACATTGATCGCGCCGCTGATCTCAACTGTTCCGCGATCTTGGGGGCCGGGTGCAACCAGCACATAAGGAAGTCTGTGATAACCTGCCACAAAACCGGACACCGGCCGGCGCAAAACCTTAGTATCGTCGTAAACCTGTTTAAGAACAAGGTTGAGGTCGGATTTTCCGCTCATCATCCGGCCGATGCGCAATTTCCAGCGCTTGGGCAGGATTCGCATTTGGCTGGCGGTGCTGCAGGCGTCTTGTAATCCGTCTGATAAAAACCGCTGCCCTTAAAAATCATCCCCGAACCGGTGCCGATAAGTCTCTCTACAGGGCCGTTGCATGTCGGGCAATTGGCAAGCACGGCATCGCTCATGTTCTGGAATTTCTCGAAGCCCCCGCAATTTGCACACTTGTATTCGTAAGTTGGCATGTTCACTCCTTTTTATTACGCAAAAAATACGACTACGCGGATTACGGCGCAAGAAATGCTTTTTATGCAGGACAATCAAGGCAAGGAGATATTTATATTTGGCGTCGATGAAGACCGATGCCCGACCGAAACGCTTGTCGTTTTTGAAATGATTTTTCATCGCCGGAAATTTTATGTTTTAAGTCGCCAAGGAAAACGAAGGATGGATCTCCAGATAACGATTATTTTTTTGCTGACCTTCGTCATTCATATCATTGGGACTCTTGCTTATTCGTCACGCATTGCCGGAACGCGAACCGGTCGTATCGCGGTATCGTTGTCGCTGTTCAATATCTTGCTCCTCATCTCGCGCACCTCCAATTCTTTTCAGGCTCCCTTGCTCGCCAAGCGCGTCGAAAACCACATAAATAATCTGAGCAATCTTCTGCCTTGGCAGCATTCGAATCTGGAATGGGATTTTAGGCTTTTGCTGTTTGCGGCCACACTTGCGACGATTGTCGGCGCGCTGATGATTCCTACATTTCAGCGGCTTTTCGCAAGTGCTGTGAATTCATTTGGAGAGCACCGATCTGTTCCGAAGCTTGTGATGAAAGTCTTTTCGCCATCGGGAATGAGCGTTCTGCAGGACTCGATACGCATTCCGTCAAGTGGAAACATCCGTGGGCTTCTCAACAAAAACCGGATACCGATGAAGGTGATCATTATCAACGTCGTGACAACGGCGATCTGGACGGTTGGCGTGTTCTCGTCGATATATGCCGGATACATGAAGCCCGAACTACGTGCCACCGCGAGTCAGCTTTCGGGAATTATCAACGGTGTTTCAACGATACTTATGTTCGTGTTTGTCGATCCGTATGTCTCGGCACTCACCGACGATGTTTCCAAAGACAAGCTCGACGAACCGTTTTTCCGCAGATCAATTGTGTGGCTGCTTATCAGCCGCCTGATAGGAACTCTTCTCGCGCAGGTGATACTGATTCCGTCGGCAGTGATCATCGTGTACGTCGCCGAAAGATTGTAGGCTTACTCCGCAGCATTCGACCCGTTGCCGCCGGAGCGTTGTCTTTAACTTCTGTCACCGGCTTTTAGCACGATGGGCAGTCCGTAGATCTCTGTGAAATATGTCCCTTTGGCCGAGATGCTCAATCGTTCGAGCGTGGTGTCTCCACCAAAGTGGGACGAGACAACGAAGGTTCCGTTTTCAATTCTGCATTCGAGTCCTTTGAGTCGCTGTTTTCGCGCGCTGTCAAGCGAGTCGGCAACACGCAAAATCGCAGCGAGTTTCCCGACGATCAGGCGTTCATCGCGAGGCAGATCGGAATATCCTTCGTGAACCGGTCTCGGCGTGCTGTGCCTGTGATAACGTGCAACTAAAGCCGCGATCAGAATGTCCTGCCTTGTGAATCCGAAAAGCTCCGTGTTGCGGATGATGTACATCGAATGTTTGTGGTGGCTTCGTGTGCTGATGTATGTGCCGATGTCGTGCAGAAGCGCCGACACGTGCAAGACCAGCTCCCATCGGCTGTCGAGTTTGTGCTCGGAAACAAGAGCTTTGAAAATCGTTGAACTGGTTTTTGCAACGAACATCCCATGAGATTCATCGAACTGATATTTACGCCCGACCTCCAGTGCCGGAAGCAACACCTGGTCGCGAAAATCTTCGGCCCAAGTCGTGCTTCGGGCAAGCTCGATTAGCATCCCATGTCTGATCGAAACATCGCCAGCCGAAAGAAACTTTATGCAGAATGCCTCGGCGAGACGCAGATAAAAAAGCAGCGATGGCCCAAGCGTTTCTGCATCTGAAAATGTTATGTGATAATGCAGAGCCGTCTCATTTACCGACATCGAAAGCAGCTTGTCAACAAGTTCCCGCAGGTCTTCGAGCGAAAGTTTCTGAAGAGATTTTTTCTTCTCGGAACCTTCTGCATGATCCATCGCAAAACGCATATCACCGCCGAGTCCAATAATGCGGCAGGTCGATTTTACCGTAGTCCTACGGCAGATCTGATCCACTGTCTGTCTCACCTGTGCCTCGATCAGCTCCCGCTGGCGGGCTATTGAAACCTTTGCCGCTTCTATACTTTTGCGAAGGCGTAGTGACCCAAGACGATAAGTCTGCGCCGAATCAACCTGTCCTGAACTCATGTGCAGCAGATCGGTATTGCCACCACCGACTTCGACGATGATGGTCTCGCGGGAATAATCCTTCTCACGGCTGAAATTGCTCCGCCACGACAGATACATCAGTCGCGCGATGTCAACTTCATCGAGTATTTCGACCTGAAAACCGGTCGCTATAAAAACACGGTCGGAAAACGCCTCGCGATTGAATGCTTCTCGCACGGCGGTGGTCGCCACCACACGAATATGCAGACGATCAACAATTCCGTATTCGTCAAGCACCGCTTTGAAATGACGAAGAGCTTTGATGCACTCCTCGGTGTCGGCGGTCGGAATCGAACCGGTGGTGAAGGTGTTGTTGCCGAGCATGAGAGTCTGCGACAAAAAATCCATGATGTTTTCGTGCCCAGTCTTGTCGATACTCGCAACCATCATTCGAATTGAGCTTGACCCGATCTCAATGACCGCTACCGGCTTTCCGATCAGCGAGCTGTCGTTACTGCGGCGCGCGTTCATTCTTTTTCTCCGATAACACGTTTGGCCCAGCCTGCCGCGCCGAGAACACCGGCATCGTCCATGAGCTGCGCGGCTTTCACCGGCACTCCGCCCTTGCCGTACGGAATTATCACGGCATCCTTCAGAACCTCGCTCACACCGGCAACGAAAAGTTCGGGCATCGCTTCGACCATTCCTCCACCGAGTACGACGACATCAGGTGCAAGCAGATTTACCGACGATGCCACCGCACGTCCGAGCCAGTTGGCGGCGTTCTTTACGATTAGTTCAACAGACTTGTCGCCGTTACGTATTGCGTCTGCAATCATTCCGCTTTTGATCGCCGGAACCGCGCCGCCGCTTGCTTCAAGAAGTGCCGGAGCCTCGCCACGCGCCGCAGCCGCCGCTGCCTGAGCCGCTACCGCAAGTCGTGATGCAAGTGCCTCAAGGCATCCGAGCCGACCGCAGCCGCAACGTGGTCCGTTGGGAACCATCTGCATGTGACCTATTTCCATGCACGACGTTGTTGTTCCGCGCAGTAATTCTCCATTGTAAACACAGCCACCACCGATTCCGGTTCCGGGAAACACGCCGACCACGCAGCGCGCTCCTTTTCCGGCGCCGTACAAATACTCACCGTAAACGCCGGCATCGACATCGTTGATAACCACCGTCGCGCATCCGGTTTTCTTTTCAACAATGGCGCGAAGCGGAAGATTTTCCCAGCCGAGATTCGGCGACGAGAGGACTACGCCGGTATCCAGTTCAAGCGGCCCCGGGCTGCCGATTCCTATTCCGGCAACATCGGCGAAGGTTATTCCGGCTTCGGCAACAACTTCGCCGATGGTCTCGACTATTCTGTCAACAGCCGCCTGCGAACCTTCGTGTGCGCGGGTTTTTTTCTTCTTGCGAGCGACGATGTTGTTTTTAGAATCAACTACTGCCGCAAGCATTTTCGTGCCGCCGAGATCAAAACCAATCCAGTATTTCACGTTAGCCTCTCCGTTCGGATTTCCGGTTCGGGTTGTTTCACCGAGAAAGATATTTAAGGACTGTTATGAAATGGTTAGAACCTCAAAACAAAGCGGCCTCCACGAAGTTCCGCAGAGGCCGCTTTCTCGTTCTGTCAATCGGGATTATCCTATTGCCTCACCGCCGGTTTCGCCGGTGCGAATGCGGATGCACTGCTCAAGATCCATGACGAAAATCTTTCCGTCGCCAACTTCGCCGGTGCGCGCGCCTTTCTGGATCGCATCAATCGCGGGCTGAACATAGTCGTCGTTGACGGCAACATCGATGCGGATCTTGCGAAGCAGGTTGCCCATTTCCTTCACGCCGCGATAGGTCTCGGTGATTCCCTTCTGGCGACCGTGGCCCATACATTCGCTTACAGTCACGAGGTTCACTTCCTCTTTGTAAAGCTCGTCAAGAACGTATTCGAGACGATGCGGCTGGATCACTGCTACTATCATTTTCATTTAAATCTTCTCCTTTATTCCAGAACCGTGTAGCCGGTTTCGTGATGCTGTGTAAGGTCGAGACCTATGTGCTCGTCCTTTTCGGAAACACGGATCTTCATTGTCATGTCGAGGATTTTTGCAATCGCAAAAGTCGCGGCGAACGAATATCCGAAAGATACTCCGACCGCTTTGAGCTGAACAAGGAAGAGGTGCGGGTTACCATGGATCAAGCCATTCGCGCCACCAGCATTGACCGCCACGCTTGCGAAGATTCCGGTGGCGAGTGCGCCCCAGACGCCGCCCATTCCGTGTACGCCGAATGCGTCGAGCGCGTCGTCGTAGCCGAAGCGACGCTTGATCACAACGATCATGAAATAGCTGACCACACTCGCT
>CAIOZP010000019.1 GCA_903862805.1 uncultured Fibrobacterota bacterium | reverse complement strand
GTTGCATGGAGATAAATCTCAGTGCCGGTGAGAGCGGTGTGGCCTAGATACGTTGCCAATAGCGGTAACTTGGCGTTGATGTTTTCTCCTTGTTGATACCACTGAGCCAATCGACTTACGGCAAAGGTATGGCGAAAGTCATGTATGCGTGGTCCCCGTTCCCCCTTAGGACCGCGAAGCCCGACGTTTCTAATAATTTCCAGAAAGATTGAACAAATCCGTCCCGGCCTGTATGCCCGTCCGGAGGGACTTATAAAGACAGGTGCAGTCGGAATGGTGGGGACTTTTGCCACCTCCCTTTGGTGTAAAAAATCCGCAAGATGTTGAGCTGTAGATGGCGACAGGGGTACATATCGGGATTTCATGAACTTGGTTTCCCGAATCGTTAATAACTCGCCTTGGATGTCTACATCTGCCAACGTCAACTTCATCGCTTCCCCAATACGGAGTCCGGTGCTGTAAAGCAGGCCGATGACCGTAGAGATAAGAAATGGGCGTAAACTGCCATCTGGCCCGATCTTTCTGGCAGCATCCAGAATCAAGCAAACCTCCTGCTGAGAATAGATATAAGGAGCTGGACGGTTTCTACGAGGAAGGAAGCTCTGGTGAATAACACATGTTCGCGGATCGAAATGGCTCAGATACATACAGAACAGTCTCAATATGGACATACGGTTGAGTCTGGTTCCAGTACTCAGATGTTCCATGGATTTGAACCAGCGATCAGCAATTTCAGCTGTAATCTGACATCCTGGTTTAAGTTCTCCCATCAGAAAACGATCAAGGCCGGTGAGTATTTTATGATCACTGTCACCCTTGCGTCCAAGAGCAACGCGCATCTCCCAAAAATCCTGGAGCCTTGATGCTACGGGACTACGGAAAGCACAAGTTGCCATGTTTCACCTCTCTTTCGGCCAAGGCATGACCACTTGACGAAGCATCTTGAGGTCTGCCTTGGCATAGATAAAGGTGGTGTTCAGGCAGCGGTGCCCTAACACATCGGCAATTGCTTTCATAGGTGAATCTTGTGCCAATGCCCGAATGGCCCAGGAATGGCGCAAGGTGTTCGACCCACTCTTGGGCTTTTTGACCCCCGCTATTTTCATGTACTTGCGAACGGTCATTGATACATCCATGGTATTGAGAGGGAAATAGGGGGCTTTTACACCAAGGAATATTTCTCGGAACTGAGTTTCGGGGCGGTGGTGAAGATAAGCGACGATTGCTTCACCCACAGCTTCCAAGAGTGGAAGCACGACTTCTTTGCCTCCCTTTCGAGCACGTATCAAAATAGTGGACCGGGGCCAGTCAATATCCTGCAAAAGCAATTCGACTACGCTCATGCCCCGGATTCCGTAGGCCATCATTAGCAGCATGATGGCGGTATCCCTTGCACCGACAGCAGTTCCTTTGGGAATTATATTGAGGATACGTTGTAAGTCGGAATCTTCCATCCCCTTGGGCAGTGATGCCAGACGATAGGCAGGGGTGGAGGGGATCACTCCGGAAAAATCCTTGGTGACATATCCCTGGCGAGCACAGAATCGGAGAAGCCCACGGAGGTATCCCGCTAAATTCCGCAGATTCACCGGACTTTCCTTGATGTGCTGCTTGACATATGTCTCGACATCTTCGGCTTTCAGTGTTTTCATACCCTGGCGTGTAGCTCTTTCTCCCAGACCATCGAGAAACCGACACAACACAATTCGATTATTCTGTATCGTATTCTCCTTAAGTTGGCGGTCTTCACGTAAATATTGCAGGAATGGATCGAGTACCCAACGGTACAAGGTCGGTATTGGTTTGGGATCGACCGGTCTAATTGCTCCCACGTCAACTAGGTACGACAACAAGTGTTTCAGGTGGCCCCACACCGCTCCTCTCCCAACATAATGTCTGCTTGTCGTTCTGAAATCTGCAAGATAGGCATCAATAAATGCTTCAAAATGTGCAGGAGCGATCTCTTTACTGCGAGTGATCCCCTGATCGACAAGAAAACTGTTAAAAAGACAACAGTGGCCAAGAACTGGCCTAGCTAAATCTTTCGAATACCCCCTCTCTTTCATACGTGCCGCAAGTCCGTCAAAATATGGACCTAATGGTCCTCGCCGAAAATCCACCAATGTCCGTCGTTCTTTGTACCAGTACTCAAGCATAGTCTTTCTCCTTTCTCCCTGAATGAATGCATCTAAGAGAAGGATACCGGGCTC
>CAIOZP010000018.1 GCA_903862805.1 uncultured Fibrobacterota bacterium | reverse complement strand
TCTTCCCTATTGTTAATATGGTAGCTATTTGATATTAGCTGGTTACGCACCAACTGCACAAGAAAAATCTCAGGAAAAAAATTTAAAAAGTTTGTTAAACTATTGACATGAAGATTTCAACTTTGTATATTTGTATTGAGAGTGTGAGATGCCCTGTGACAGGGATGTGTGTGATGATGATGGGGTACTCAAGCGCAAGCTTGGGGGGAAAATGGGGTCGCAAGACCCCATTTTCTTTTTTGCTCGTTTTTCAGCAGCGGCAATAATCAGTCAGTCGCATTAAGCCGTCCCCAAATCACCCAAACGATCCATTTGAAAATTGGCAACAAAAAATCCCGCAAGATCTTTCCGATGTTTATCAGCATGAACGCCAGCAATGTGCCATCATTTACGAGCATTTCAATGATCTTGACATTACGCGACAAATATCCGAGCTGTTTTCTTCTTACCTTGCGAATCGCTGAATGTTTCGGCTTCTTCTGACGGATCACCGACAGAAACGATTGCCGCACTTTGATTCGATATGTTCGTGGTTTGCTACGATTACTTTTCTGTTCCGGAGGTATTGCTTTCCAAAGAATGCTTATCACCTGTTCCGTGATTTCACGAGCATCGTTGAGAAGGCCAAGGCCTGTCGAATACTTCATGTCTTCGGGGTCGCTGGTCGCATCTATGATCATCTTGCCTGTGTTCGGAGGCTTTCGACTCTTGTCGTTTTCCTGAACTTCTGGCGCCTGGACTGGTTCCCCTTTTGTAAACTGACCCAAAGCGATCTGCTCGTTCATCCGAGTAAGAAAATTATAGGAATGCGCTTGTGGAAATGTACCAGAAGCGATGCGTCGGATGGCGCTCCCTCAAGAAACTCCGTGAACCCGAGGAAGTCCTGGATGTACGGATCCTCTGTGATGTCTTCCGCCAGCAAAATCTGCGCCTACATCAGTTCTGCACTGTTGCAAAACCCAAGTGGTCGGCATTGTCTTTGTCATAAAGCGCGTTTTATGATTTTTAGTTTTGTATCTTATTCTATTACAAAACAATGTAGCGAAGGTACTTCTGCTTTTATGAAATATGCGTGATAAACATCGCAGTGAATTCATGCGCGATGCCGCAGAAATGCTCTGCGGCTTTTTTTGTTTACCGAATCTGATCCGGCGCTTTGGTTCGTTGCAATTATTATCGTAGCTCCATATATCATCCCCGACCTATTTTCCCAGCCTACGGAAACAGGGTTGAAACAGTTACCAGAGGCAGACAATGAATATTGACATACGCGAATCGGTCGAGAGGTTTGTTCTTCCGGCTGTCGAAAAACCGCTTCGTTATGTCGGCGGCGAGATCAATATGGTCCGTAAAGATCCGTCGACTATCACTATGCGCGGCGTGCTATGTTTCCCCGATGTTTACGACATCGGAATGTCTCATGCCGGAACACAGATCCTTTATCACATCGTCAACAGCCGCCCGTCGTGGCAGCTTGAACGCGCTTATGCACTATGGGCCGATGCTGCAAAGATTTTTCATGAACGAAAAATTCCGCTTTACGGACTTGAATCGTTTGAACCGATCAGGACTGCAGATTGGGTCGGTTTCTCGGTTCAGTATGAGCTCCAGTATTCGAACATCGTCGAAATGCTTGACATAGCGGGAATTCCGGTTCTGTCTGCCGACAGGCGCGAAGAAGATCCTATAGTTGTGGCTGGCGGGCCGTGTATGAACAATCCCGAACCGATTGCAGATTTCTTCGATGCAATGGTGATAGGCGACGGCGAGCAGGCAATAGTTGATATTTGCTCGGCAATTGAAGATGCCAAGCGCAAAAAAATTCCACGATCCGGTCTTTTGAAAATCCTTTCATCGATAAACGGTGTTTACGTTCCGTCGCTTTACGAGGTGGAAACATCAGGCTGCTTTGCTGTTCCTTCGCTTGACGGAATGCAACAAGTAAAACCGGCAAAGATCGCGAAACTTCTGGCTGGAAATTACCCTGAAAAACCTTTGGTTCCGGTGGTCGAGGTGATTCATTCGCGCCTTCCGGTCGAGATCCAGCGTGGTTGCACACGCGGCTGCCGATTCTGCAGTGCCGGTTATTATTACCGGCCGGTGCGTGAACGCGAAGTCCCCGAGATCGTCAATTCAATTGAAGCAGGAATTGCCGGAAGCGGCTGGGATGAAGTCGGCCTTCTTTCTTTGTCAAGTGCCGACTATTCGTCGTTCTCGTGCCTGCTCGAAGCAGTGAACGTCATTCTTTCGGAGAAGCGGATCTCGATCGGCCTTCCGAGCACCCGCATAGACGCGCTGACCGACGACGACATCAAGGCCCTGAACAAAGTCTCGGCGGCGAGTTCGTTCACCATTGCGCCAGAGGCTGGAAGCCAGCGCCTGCGCGACTTCATAAACAAGGATTTTACCGAAGACACAATCCTTGCGACGCTCGATATTCTGCTTGCAAACAAACCGCGAACCATCAAGCTTTATTTCATGACCGGACTTCCGACCGAGACCGAAGAGGACATCGACGAGATCATCCGCCTTGTCGGGCTCATTGCTGACAAAGCTTGGCGGAAGTCTAAAGCCATTTCTGTGAATGTGTCGCTAAGCCCCTACTCTCCCAAGGCGAATACGCCTTTTCAATGGGATGCGCTTGTCGATTCAGATACGTTGATGAAGCGCGGTTCGCGAACGAAGCATGCGCTGAAACGTTTCCGTAATGTCAAGGTGGATTACCGCGAAGCTTCGATGACTCGGCTCGAAACCATAATGTCACGTGGCGATCGCAATGTAGCGAAGATCATTGTTGAGGCATGGAAACGCGGTGCACGTTTCGATGGCTGGCACGAGTATTTCAACCCGACTCTCTGGGACGAAGCCGCTGCCGCTGTGGGCGTTGATGTCGCGCCGTATCTTTCGGCGATTCCGCTTGGCCAGGCGCTACCGTGGAGTGCGGTCTCGATCGGAGTATCCGAAAAGTTCCTTCTTGACGAACGCGAAAAAGCCCTCGCCGGAGCAGTGACAAAAGACTGTCGCCGTGACGCCTGCACCGATTGCGATGTTTGCGATAAAACCATCAAGCCGGTTTTTGCGAAGGTGGTTGCATCACCCGCTCAGACAGATACACAAACAAAAACCTCTGCAGGAAAGGTTCCCGTTCCGTCAATTACGAAACACTTCCGGTTTGTATATGAAAAGATAGGAACAATGCGTTTCCTTTCGCATCGCAATACGATGGATCTGATGACCAAGGCGCTCAGCACATCGAATGTTCCGATTGCGTATTCGCAGGGATTTCACCCGCTTCCGCGTGTTTCCTTCGGGCCGCCGCTTCCTTTGGGTGCGGCCGGTCGCTGTGAGATGTTCGACATAGTTGCCGATGGATCGTGGGTACCCAATCTGCATCTGCTGAACTCGCGCCTGCCGGAAGGTCTGCGGATAAAGGAAGTGACACCCCTTGCCGGAAAACCTGAGTCGATAAATTCCATCGTGACCGCCGCAGAATATTCCTTCGATCTTGTTGACAACATGGGAATAGACATTGAGGCCGCAGTCGAGGCATTCATTTCAGCAGAATCCTATACCGTCGAGATCGAAAAAGAAGGCGTGAAATCCCAGCGCGACATTAGGTCGTTGGTTTACAAGGCGGGAATGGATCGAACCGGTAAACGAAGTATTGTAACCGCCACTTTGTCGATGCTTCCAGGTGCCACCTGCCGTCCGTTCGATTTCGTCAAAGCAGTGTTCAACGGATGCGAAATCCACGATGTGCTGGTGACAAGAATGAAATGTCTGACGGGAAAGAATGGGAGTTTTGCGGAGCTGGAAAGAAGATAGATTAGAGCACTGTTTCGTTTGTATGCTAACTGGTTGTTGATTTTCTCTCAATCTTGTTTCGTGATTCCCCTGCGTTATTGCATTGTGGAATTGATCTGCAAATTTTATCTGAATCATAAGCTGCTTTTCGAAATAACACTTTCGGTCGATGCTTTCTGCAAGGCGTAGTGTTCGCAATATAATTACTGAGCACATGAATGTTGCAAATAAATCCATCTAATATCAATGCATTGCAAGAAATTGCGCGCGCAAAAATTGTTTTGTCACATAAAAACAGTTGTCTGGTGCGAAAATTACT
>CAIOZP010000017.1 GCA_903862805.1 uncultured Fibrobacterota bacterium | reverse complement strand
TCGTAAGAATCATCCTGTGTGAAAACACAGAGTTTTCCTGCTTCTTGAAATCGATTATGTATTTGAGATATGCGCGATAGTTAAGATAAGAAAATATGGAACCGAGATCTGCATCATCAGAAACAAGTGTCGCACCAGCACCATAATGGCCATCTTTAGATGCCGCGCTGTCGGCCGAAAGTTTTTCTTTGTTAATAAGATTTTCCATATGCTACCCAGTTTAGTCCTAAGATAGCAAATAATCCATCTGATAATACCCGTGGGGAAAAAATGTGTTCTGTAATTATAGAACAGCCATGTTGCACCTATTCCGGCAAACGCACGCTCCTTACCCAACTCGCTTCGCTCTTGTAGATTTTTACTTCATAACTTCAAAAGCTTTCTGGTATCGGGATAAAAAAAGGCCTTGTAACTCTTTCGAATTACAAGGCCAGCAACTTGGCGGAGGACACAGGGCTCGAACCTGCATGGGCTTGCGCCCGGCGGTTTTCAAGACCGCTGCCTTACCATTAGGCTAATCCTCCGAGAGTGGCAAAAATAATAAACGGCACACGAAATGAAAATAGTAGAATCAATCATTAATGAAATTTATATGCACTCTTTAATATGACTTGGCGAATACCACCCTCTGTGAACTTGGTTTCCCCGTGAAGATACAAGTGCCATCTTCCTTACCAAAATCATCCGGGATGCAGCGAATGGTCACGTTGAGATCCTCCTTGAGCTTCTTTTCCAGTTCCGAGTCACCGGCCCAGTGGCAAAGAGCAAAGCCACCGTGAATCTCCGGTTTGTCTGCATTGACGGGAGTGAACCACGCATAGAAATCATCTTTGCTGTCGATGTTTCTGGTGTTTTCGTTACGAAAGGCAAGTGCCCTGCTATAAAGATTGTCCTGTATTTGCGAAAGCTGATCGGCAACGGTTGCAACAAAAGATTCGAGCGGTTGGGCAGCGCTGGACTTTTTGCCAAGATCACGACGACCGGCAAAAACAGACCCTGATTCCACATCGCGCGGACCGACTTCAACCCACATGGGAATTCCCTTCTTGATCCATCCCCAAAGTTTCTCACCGCCCTGCATCTCGCGGCCGTCAAGTTCAACTTCAAGCGGTTTGCCATCGTAAATCACTTTTGACAAGCGATCACGTAGTTCGTTGCAGTATGCGATAACTGCGTCGCGGGTTTCTGCTTTGGTAGCTATCGGTAAAATGACCACGTGTGTCGGAGCGATTCGTGGAGGTAGCACGAGTCCGTCGTCATCGCTGTGTGTCATCAGAAGGCCGCCGATCAGACGCGTTGAAACTCCCCACGACGTTGTCCACGCAAATTCCTCCTTACCTTCAGCCGAAAGAAATTTGATCTGAGACGCTTTGGCAAATTTCTGCCCAAGAAAATGCGAAGTTCCGGCCTGAAGCGCTTTACGATCCTGCATCATTCCTTCGATGCAATAAGTGGCTTCGGCTCCGGGGAAACGCTCCGATTCGGTTTTCTCTCCGGTAAGTACCGGAATCGCCAGATAGTTCCGGGCAAAGTCGGCGTAAACCCTAAGCATTTTAAGCGTCTCTTCAATCGCTTCTTCCTTAGTGGCGTGGGCGGTGTGGCCTTCCTGCCAGAGAAATTCTGCGGTGCGCAAAAACATGCGCGGACGCATTTCCCAACGAACAACATTTGCCCACTGGTTGATGAGAATCGGAAGATCGCGGT
Source organism: uncultured Fibrobacterota bacterium (assembly GCA_903862805.1). Classification (GTDB taxonomy): domain Bacteria; phylum Fibrobacterota; class Chitinivibrionia; order Chitinivibrionales; family CAIOZP01; genus CAIOZP01. The sequence continues at coordinate 4,336 of CAIOZP010000017.1, read as the reverse complement.
AAGACTGAACCCATTTGGCATACATTTCACCGATGATGGTTTCCGATGTTGGTCGAACGATCAGCGGTTCTTCAAGTTCGCCGGCCGGAACAAGTTTGCCATCGGCCCCCATTTCAAGACGATGGTGTGTGACAACCGCACATTCCTTTGCGAAACCTTCAACGTGAGCGGCTTCTTTCTGAATGTAACTGAGTGGAATGAACAGCGGGAAATATGCATTTTTGTGGCCTGTTTCTTTGAATTTTTTATCAAGAACCTTCTGGATGTTTTCCCACAAAGCATAGCCCCAAGGTTTGATAACCATGCAGCCACGAACAGGCGATGACTGGGCAAGATCGGCAGCTTTTATTACCTGCTGGTACCATTCGGGATAGTCTTCAACTCTGGTCGGACTTATTGCGGTCGTCGGTTTCTTGTTCATTTCACAGCTCCATAACTTATTTGGTTTGAAAAATATTCACTTGCAAAAACTGACTACAGATGAACTCCACCATCCATGAAAAGTTTTCCATCAAGCCAGACCGTTGGACATTTGATCACACCGTCCTGATGAATTGGAACGTGCACATTTCCGCCCATTGACGCGTTGTCGCCGAATGCCATGTGAATCGTACCTTTTACTTTTTCGTCTTCGAGCACGACGCCGCAGAGTTGCGCTGTGTCAATCGTGCCGACTCCGAACTCCGCGATGTTGCGGGCATCGGGGCCGTATTGGTCGAACTGTTTGAGCAGGATTTGCGCGACCGGATGTTCGTAAACCGTGCTGACCCGACCGTCTTCGATGTCAACAATGAGCGGCTCGGAAATCAGGCCGCAGATTGGAAATGATCCATCAATGACAAGCCGTCCGCGTGCGGTTCCTTCGAACGGTGCAAGGTAAGCTTCTCCTGCCGGAAGATTTCCGAATGCACCTTTGGTTCCAATGTTTCCGTCGTCAGCTTTGGCACGTCGGCCACCAGTTTCGAAGGTGATGTCGGTACCGGATTCGGTTGCAATGCGAATTGTTTTCGCGGATGAAAGTCTGTTGGCTATACTGCGGGTAAAACTGCCGAGCCGCTTCCAGTCGGTGTTCATTGTGCGGATGAAAATCTCCGGCGTGATTCCCGGAAGAGTCGCGATGCGCGCCCCTTTTTCGCATGCCGATCGACGCGCCTGAGTATGCGAAAGCGACTTGCTGGTCGGCATCACACAGACATCGAACTGGGAAAACCAATCGCCGATTGGCGGCGGCGGTTCGTTGCCGCTCTGCTTTCGCGGACTGATCTCGACAAGCACAGCTTCTTTGCAAATGGCAGCGCCCGCCTGACGGAATGCGAGACCGATGACCTCGCACGGCGGATCGGTCACAACCAGCAACTGTTCGTTGCGGTGAAGCGAAAGACATTGCTCCAGAGCTATCGACGCGGCTTCGAGAAGTTTATCAAACATCGGACGACTCCATTGACATCTGCGACAGGGCGGTCTTCTTCCAGTCGGCAAAGGTGCCGGAAAGAATATGCTGCCGAGCCTGCCGCGTGAGATCGAGAAAGAAATGAATATTGTGAAGAGTCAGCATCCGTATCGAAAGAATCTCTTTCGCCATGAACAAATGCCTCAGATACGAACGCGAAAATGTTCTGCAACAGTAGCAACTGCAAGATGCGTCGATCGGATTATCGAAGTCACGAGCATGTTTCGCATTGCGGATGTTAACACGACCGTTCCAGGTGAAGACCGTTCCATTGCGACCGTTGCGGGTCGGCATAACACAGTCAAACATATCTATTCCGCGCTCGATCGCTTCAAGAATATTCTCTGGTAAACCGACGCCCATGAGGTATCGCGGCTTGTGCTCTGGAAGAATCGCTGCGGTGTAGGCGATCATCTCGTACATGTCGGCGACATCTTCGCCAACGGCAAGTCCGCCCAAGGCATAACCTGGAAGATCCATTGCAACGAGTTCGCGGGCGCATCGTTCGCGAAGTGCACGAATAGTCTGGCCCTGCACAATGCCGAACAATGCCTGCGGATACCCGTGACGAAATCCGATTTTTGCATGATGATCGACACATCGCTTTGCCCAGTTCAGCGTGCGCTCGACAGCTTTTTCTACAACCGAAGAATCGGCTTTGCCGGGCGGACATTCGTCGAACATCATTATTATATCGGCGCCAAGATTATGTTCGATCTCCATCACGGTTTCGGGCGAGAAAAAATGTTTGCTTCCATCGTGATGCGACTGAAACCAGACACCATCGTCAGTGATCTTGCTGATGTCGCGCAATGAGAAAACCTGAAAGCCTCCGCTGTCGGTTAGGATCGCGCCGTTCCAGTTCTCGAACTTATGCAAACCGCCAGCCTCGGCTATCAGTTCATCACCAGGACGAAGCCGCAGGTGATATGTGTTGGCAAGGATGATCTTGCTGCCGCAGTCAGATAGTTCTGCCGGTGACAGAGTCTTGACAGTCGCCTGCGTTCCGACCGGCATGAATACCGGCGTATGAATGGTACCATGAGGCGTCTCAAGAACACCTGCACGTGCGGCGCCGCTTGTCGCCTGCAATGTGTATTGAAAAGAGTTATTCACCGAATCTCCTGCGCCATTCAGGCAACATCCATCATATGGCAGGCGTGATCTTCTTTAGCTGTGGTTTCGAACTGGCGATAACTTCCCATGCGTTTGAGCAGGGTATCCCAATCTATTCCGGCCGCGTCGAATTCGGGGCCGTCAACACAGGCGAATTTTGTCTGACCCGAAACGGTTACACGGCAACCACCGCACATTCCCGTTCCGTCAATCATGATCGGATTTAGCGAAACCATTGTCGGGATATTATGAGCGATGGTTTTCTGTGCCGAGATTTTCATCATCATTGTCGGGCCGATAATAAATGCCTGATCGAATTTTCCTCCCGATGCAACAAGCTCGTCCATTATGTCAACGGCGAAACCTTTGCGTCCGGCGCTTCCATCATCTGTCGAGACAAAAACTTCGTCGCAGACTTTTCGCATTTCATCTTCAAGGATGATAAGACCGGAATTTCTTGCGCCGAGAATTGTTGTCACAATGTTTCCGGCGTCTTTTAACGCGGTAACTATCGGAAAAAGCGGCGCAATCCCTACCCCACCGCCGATACAAAGTACCGATCCGAAGTTTTCGATATGCGTCGGGTTTCCAAGTGGCCCCGCCAGATCAGAAATCTCATCTCCAATTTCAAGCGCAGCAAGTTTCATGGTAGTCGCACCGGCCGTCTGGAAGATTATCTCGATCCACTCCTCACCGGCATTCGCGATCGTCAAAGGAATACGTTCACAATCGGTAGTCGGACGCAAAATGATGAACTGCCCCGCTTTTCTCCGCCGTGCAATTCGCGGAGCTTCGATCCTCATGCGCCAAATCAGTTCCGAAAGCCTGCTCTTATCAAGAATCCTGCTCATTATTTCTCCGGTAATTTTTCACAGGGTCATAATATACTTGTCTGACATATATCTTTACATCATAGATCCGGATCTGTATTATGCCTGCGGAGGTGAGCGATGACATTCATAGCAGCTAAAAGAAATGCGATTACCGAAGACGGACCCGACAAGAATGCGCTTCTCATTGTAACACTTCTGACCGGCTTCTTCGGAGGACACAAATTCTATCTCGGCAAACGGAATCAAGGAATTTTATATCTGGTTTTTTTCTGGACTCTAATTCCATCCATCATCTCCGTAATTGATTTCGTGCGATATGTTATGACCCCAAGCGAAGAGATCCTTTACGAATACAAGAAATCGACAATAAGTCTTGTTGTCTCATCGGTGATAATGATAACTCTGCTTGCTACAATGTCGGCATTCGTCTATTTCCAGAAAAAAAGCGCGGATGCCGTCATAAAAATGCCACCTCCGGAATGGCAACCAACAAGTGACTTTGTCGGACGCTACGAAGCCGCTGAAATCAATTACCTCACTGCAAACGATACCGCAGCAAGAATGGTAGATTTAGGACTCGATACACCTCAAATGCCACCTGGCTTCATATTCACTGAACCGTCGAATGGGTGTCTTGAGTTTCGGGCCAATGGTCAGATCCCGATATTCACCGACGGAATGATGATCGGCACAAAGCTCGACGGGAAATCAAATTTCACACACTATTGCATGAATATCCCGAAGCCGCTGATCGATTCATGCCTTCCGGATTTTATAAAATAAAAATCCAATCAGGGAGAACGGATGTTGTGGCTTCCCGGATATAACGTCGGCGTCGAGCAGATTGACCAGCAACATAAAAAACTTGTTGAGCTGATAGATTCTCTCCAAATTGCAATTCGCAAAGGAAAAGGAATAGAGCTGCTTGGCCCAACAC
>CAIOZP010000016.1 GCA_903862805.1 uncultured Fibrobacterota bacterium | reverse complement strand
CAACACCGGCGCAGGTGAATTCGATGCCGGATTATCTGTAGAAGGTGATCCAAGCTGGGGCCGACTGATTTTCAACGCAACGAATTATTTCCAGAAATACCAGATTTCACCCGAACCCGGCCGCATGGAAATCGAACAGAACGCATTCGACACCTCGCGTTACGACACGCTTCCGGCGATGCCGCATCAGGAGATTCTGCACACACGCGGAAATCTTGATGCCTACATTCCGGCGGACTTTGGTCATTGGAATCTCGATTTAACATATCAGTTGAATTCACGAAAAGAGGAAGGTGTCAGCGAAAGCCGCGACGCCGAAATGCAGAAAAAGAAGCTCAAGCTCAAACCGGAAGCTCTTCTGATCCTCAACGATATTGACTTCGAGTCGAAGTACAACTGGAACGGCGCGTATCATCTCGGCGGTTCGGCCGGAGTTTCCGGTTCGGTCAAGATCAATTCGACGGAGGGACAGAAGGCGATTGTTCCCGATTTCTCTTCGCTGAACGGTGGGGCCTTCGCGTTTGCGACGCTGAGTCCGGCGCCGGTTCTCAAATTCAGCCTTGGAGGGCGCGTTGATGAAATGCAGCTTTCCGCAAGTGCAAACGATCAGCTCGAAATCAAAAAAACAACGAAGGACTACACCACGTTTACCGGTTCAGGCGGACTCGCGTTTACACCGCTTGAGTTCCTTGAGATTTCGGGAAGCGTGGGTCGCGGTTGGCGTGCGCCGGTTGCGGCGGAGCTTTTCTTCAACGGAGCCGACGAAGGTGCGGCGCGCTACAAGGTCGGAGATGCCTCGCTTGTTCCGGAACAGTCACTGAACGTCGATGGCACGGTAAAGGTTTCGGCCGCGCGTGTCAGTGTCGAAGGATCGATCTTCCACAACAACGTCGATCATTACATTTATCTTGCACCGACTGCTGATTTCGACTCGGCAACCGCGCTTCGCAAATACAAATACACGCAGGCGGATGCGGAGCTTTTCGGTGGAGAGTTTGCGACGCAGGTTTCGGTCACGAAATGGATGATCCTGAACGCCGGACTCGATATGGTGCGCGGGCGTAACGTCGATGCCAAGAAAGATCTGCCGCTGATTCCCGCCGACCGCGTAACCGGCGGAGTGAAGTTCACATTGCAGAATATCGCCATCGCGAAACATCCGTATCTGCAACTGACCGGCCGCTATTTCGCGAAGCAGGAACACATCGCCGACTTCGAATCTGTCACGCCGTCGTACTATCTTTTCGACGCCGGACTCGGCTGCGAACTTCCGCTGAAAACCCGCGACATGACGATCGATCTTTTGGCCGAGAATCTTCTCAACCGCGCCTACTACGATCACCTCAGTCGCTACAAGGAATATGCGCTCGACCCCGGGCTGGACATCGAGCTGAAATGTTCGGTTCCATTTGGAATCGGGCACAGAAAATAGGGATGGCGGCTGGAGGGAAGAATCAGCGGTTTGGAGAGTCGCTCTGTCTGCCGCTGCTGAATCTTCCCTGTGGTCTTTGACCCGATCCACCTGATTTGCCGAAAGGTTTCGGCGCGCCGGATCTGCTCGGCGACGATTGCCGCTGACCACCGCTTGTGCCGGACATATGCGTACCGGTCGGTCTTGGTCCGGCGGGCCCGCGCTTCTTTTTCCCAGTTCCATATCTGATTGCAGGAGCCGTTGCGGCGGCCTGAAGATGCGGCGGGACATAAGCTTTCACCGTCGGATTTGACACGAGGGAATCGATCACCGGCTTGGCGTCGGCGCGTGGAATTGCGCGGTTTATCAGACGCTCGATGCCGCGCAGATCAACCCGTTCGTCCATCGAACAGAAGCTGATTGCGATTCCGTCGCTTCCGGCGCGGGCGGTTCGTCCGATGCGGTGCACGTATGTTTCGGATATTTCTGGAAGATCGTAGTTGAACACATGGCTCACGCCGTCAACGTCGATGCCGCGCGCGGCAATGTCGGTTGCAACAAGTACACGGATGGTTCCGTCGGCAATTCCGTTCATTGCCTCGATACGACGCGTCTGGCTCTTGTTTCCATGAATCGCCGCCGAGGGAATTCCGGCCTTCTGCAGATGCTCGCAGATTCTGTTGGCTCCGTGCTTCGTGCGCGAAAAAACCAGCGCTTTCGTCACGGATGCGTCTTGTAATAATGCCCTTAGAAGCGGCATCTTGTCGGCCTTTTCAGCCATGTAAAGTTTTTGCTCTATGCGCTCGATCGGCGTACTTGCCGGTGTCACTTCGACACGGACAGGCTTGTGAAGGATCGTCGAGGAAAGTCGTGCGATGTCGTCGGGCATGGTTGCCGAGAAGAAAAGACTGTGCCGCGTTTTAGGAAGCAGCGCGACCACGCGTTTGATGTCGTGGATGAAACCCATATCGAGCATACGGTCGGCTTCGTCAAGCACGAAAATCTCAAGGCCCTTCAGGTGCAAAAGTCCCTGACCGATCAGATCGAGCAGGCGACCGGGCGTGGCCACAAGAACATCGAGCCCGTGAGCGATGGCGTTCACTTGCGGAGCCTGACCGACACCGCCGTAAATGCAGGCGATGCGCACGGCTGTATGTTTTCCGTAAACCGCGAAACTGTCACGCACCTGAATTGCAAGTTCGCGGGTCGGAACCAACACCAGCACGCGGGCCGTTTTGGGATTGTGTCCCTGATTGGTCGAAATCAGTTTTTGAAGAATCGGCAACGCGAAGGCGGCCGTTTTGCCTGTGCCTGTCTGGGCAATGCCAAGAAGGTCGTGGCCTTCAAGCAGTGGCGGAATGGCCTGCTGCTGAATGGGAGTGGGAACATCGTAGCCTTCGTCGGCAACGGCACGCAGAATTTTTTCGTCGAGATTCAGATCAGAGAAACGAATGGACAGCTCCTTTTAAGCACCGGACTTCCGGCGAGCGCAAATTACGTTCTGCCGGAAGATGGAAATTCCTTTTTGATGGCAATATGCCGATGCACGATTGCATCGAAGATCCCTGCCGTTTTTTGCAAACGTATTTGCCAGCCGTGCCGAAACCATACATATTCTCAGGAATAGTTCCCTTGGACAAATCCGTTACGTAAACGTAATGATTCTCACCGGAGATTTCATCCGGTCAACACGAAAGAGGAATGTATGCTCGGCACAGATTATCCATCAATAAATCATGTCGGAATAATGGATCTGCCGGAGTTCGGCGAATCATCAATGGCCCTTTATTCCGAAGTGTTTTCCGAAGTGACATTGCAAAGACTCGTTTATGACGACACCGCATTGCGTTGCGCTGAATTCCGAGAGTTACGCGACCGGATAATATGTGGGCCTTTAGAGAACCGATTTGTGGAATGCGAGCGCGAATGCGGTGTTGCATTTTACGATCTGATGTCGGTTGTGGAAAAACATCTCATGACTAAGGTGTACGACTTCACCTGCTTATTGCCTTACACCGACTATGATGAAGATACCGTTGTAAATCTTTGCCCGGAATTTGCAGCAGCGGTGAATCTGAACAGTACGGATGGGGAACGGTACATCATAGAAACCTATGCAACGACGGAATACATTGACATAAACTTTGAAGAGTTTATGACTTTGGGCAGGCACCTCGGTAGTCGTGATTTCAGCGCTGAGCTTGCGCTTCTGGGAGTAAAGGAACCGTATGAGAGATTCCTCCGGAATTTTGTCGAGATAGAAAGAATTCTTTCTTCGGATGCAATTGCAAACTCGCACGGTCGCGACGCAATGGAAGAGTTTTTGACAACGGCACTCCACCTACGATATCTGATCAGCTATACCCTGACATCCGGCAGCGGCCTCAAACGTGATTACATTGACGGGCCCTGCCTCAAAAGCGCGCAGTTCGTCTGCGAATTCATCCGTGAAGATGTCATCCTCAAAAGAATGACAGAGTATTCTTCTGCCCGACTGAGTTTTTCCGATCTTCTTGATGCAGTTGAACAGTATATGCAGATCCTCGTTTCCACAGGTGAATACAAGGCTGGTACATTTTTCGATTCAATGTCGAACGACAGAGATGTGTACCTTTCATACATGCTGCAACTGCGATCACATCCCGATTTCGCCGTCTTCGAGACGGAAGCCCTTACGGTTTCATGCACTTCGCAAGAGCTGATATTCCGTGTCGAAAATTTCACATACTCTATGGATCCTGACGACAAAGAATATCAGGAAATGTATGAACAGACTGATCAATACAAAGCATCTTCCGATCTGGTCGACAATCTGCTTGATGATGATTACGATTTCACTTCTTGGCAAAGCTGGTGGCCGGAACATGTCAATCTGGAAGATGTTGACCGAATGATAAAGGTCTGGGACAATTACGAAAGCCGCTGCAAACTTGACCAGCTATCGTTGCTCCCACTGTTTGATCAGATGCTTTCTGCGCGGATTAAAATGTCCGATCGGGAAGAACGGATAGCCGCCTGTTTCCCCGAAGATTATCTGAAACACTTCTATTTTTTTCGTGAACGAATGACATATTATATCCGTCACATGGCCGACGGCCGTAGGTCAAAATATTTCACAAAAACCGAGGAACCCGACTCCGGTAAGGCGGGAGATTCTGTTTCCCAGAGCTGAGTAGCGGGTGGATTGGTGATTTTTGTTTTTTGCTTGTTTGATGTCCGCCAATACTTATCTCATTTGCCGCACAATGTTTGGATCTAATCGAAAATAAAATCTCTTTTTATTGTTTGTCGTAAGTATTTTTGAATGGCGCAACACTGCGCAAAAAAATTTCATCAAAAGGAGTTCTCATGAATCTACGCATCACAAACGTGATAGCAGCAGGCACGATGGTTTCCGTACTTTTTTTCGCGGCAAGCTGCTTCAACAGCCCAAGTTCATCATCCTCCGGCAACTCAAGCAATACCATTGAGACAACCGGAAAACTGGTGGTAATGCAGTCCGGATCTTATCCGTCCCAGACAATTGGCGATTCGTTGTTGATTATTACCCCGACGACCGATGTCATCACAGAAAAAGATACATGCGCCGGTAATACATTGGTACATGTTTCGGATACCGCACTGAAAGCAGGGGTAAACGATACAACAAGATACAAGATCGTCGGAGACAGCCTGTTCATTGACGACACGCTTGCGACACTTGGAAGCGGTGCTGTTGTTGTCAAGGGAGAATGCTTTACAAGAACCGGTTCCGGAAGCGGCCTTGTCGGAACATGGACTGCTGCTGACCCTCTGAACGGCTTGGAAACCTATGCCGTCATTTCCGGCACACTTACACCTGCCGAAAAGAATACTCTTGATTCAACTTATGCGCCACAAACCGTTGCGATCAATTCGTTCCAATCCGGTGTATACAACATCACCGTTGGTGCAACATCCTCTTCGGACAGCCTTGTCGATTCACTCGATTTCGTGGGTATGACTCTGGCAGAGTTCACAGCAGAAACTTCTTCTATAGCTATGTCAGTCTCACGGCCATCGGTCAATACCATCCGGTATATCGGCAACAAAGATCACGACACTATCACCCAAAAATTCGAGTCAGTACAGGGCGCAAACTACACCATTACCTATACGAGCACGCTTCCTGCAAATATAGAGTATGTTTATTACTCAAATCCGAGTGCGTGTCCTGATGCATTCCTTCCTCCATGGTTTACATCTTTTGGAACCGCAAATGCTAAACTGCATGGCACCGCCAAGGCGACTGCAATGTCGTTGTGGCCACAGCATAAACCCATCAATTTGCCCAAAGCCCCCTGGTTCCGATAAGTTTCAACAGAATTTGTTTGTATAATAATGCGGAGTCGAAAGGCTCCGCATT
>CAIOZP010000015.1 GCA_903862805.1 uncultured Fibrobacterota bacterium | reverse complement strand
GCCGATATAGCTCAGTTGGTAGAGCAACGCATTCGTAATGCGTAGGTCAACAGTTCGACTCTGTTTATCGGCTCAGATAAAAGGTCTTGTAAGTTCAGATTAGACAATGGCTTACAAGACCTTTTCTTTTTGATTTGTTCCTCATTCGTTCTCCTGTTTTAATGGTAAAATACCCGCTGATTCCCGCGAATTCCCGCCAAAGTGTACACCCAACTGTACACCGTCCTGACCAAACTTTACTGTGCGAGCAGAATCCATTCCGCCCCGGTGGAAGTAGGTCGAAAGCATGTTCGTCTTCCATCCGGCAATATCCATTATTTGCCGCTCACTGTTCCCTTTTAGCACCAGCTCAGTAGCCGCAACATGTCTAAGGTCGTGAAAACGGAATTCTGAAATACCTGCATCAGTAAGCTCGTCGCCCCAGCATCTCTTGAAATCACCCAATGGAACATATCGGTACCGGCCCCGATTTGCTATGACATCCTGTCGACCGATTGGTAGTTTCTTGAAAAACAAATACGGGCAATCTGCTGGAATGGATTTGAAATATTCCACCATGTCCGGCGGAACTGGTTTCCAAACTCCAGAATCGTTTTTGGTTGTGCCATTACGGATACGGATTATCTGCGAGAACTCGTTGTAGTCTTCGCGCTTCGCATTCACCATTTCTGATTTTCTGCACGGGACTTGGAGGCAATAATTCACAATCGGCCAAAGATGAGGGTAATCTTTCTTGAGAATCATGAGCAGCTTTTTGCGCTCTTCAGGTGTCAAGTCTGCATCCCTTGGAACTGTCCGCAAAACCTTTACTGGCTTCAACGGATTTTCTTGGATCATATCTTGTGATAGACAAAAGTTCAGTGCGGCTTTCGCATGCGCAATGTACTTGTTTATGGTACCATTTGCTCTGCCAGCCGTCTTCAGTTGAAAAAGATATGACTCCAAAGGTTTCCGCAGCTCGTCGATACGGATTTTCCCAAGATCCCGTTTCAGAACATCGATATAGGTGATCGAATTGTAATGAATCGTTCGTCGCGCTGTGTAGAATTCAAGTGCGTCCTTAAAAAATGTCAAAGAACTACTATTCTTCGGAGCGACCGCTTCGGCCTCCAGAGCCGCAACAAGATCGAGATAACGCCTTTCGGCCTGTCTCAGTGATCCGTTAAACGTCTCTTTGCGGCGATAACGCTGGCCGTTCCGCATGATTGCCGGGTGCAAATGCCATTTACCCGGCCCCATTTGAGTAATTCTCAGTTTCATAGATTATTTCTTTCTTGAAACCGAAGAACCCGCCGCTTGCAAAATAGATCGTTTGCGCTGAACACGGGGAGTTGTTGATATTGCGAACCGAGCAGCTTCCGTCTGGCTCATGTAAATATCTCCGCCTGCCAACAATCGGCTTCTGATGGTTGGCAGATGGTAGCGGACACGTCCCGCCGGTTTAGCGCGCCCGATTATCCTGTAGGCATTATTGGTAATAGTTTTTTCCGAGATTCCAAGAATCTGTGCGAGCTCACGCGCAGAAACAAATTCTTGGTGCTTATAATTTCTAACTGGATCAGTGAGTGGCATTTTTCTTTTTCTCCCTGAACATACTGTTCTTGAGTGATTCGGCCGCTTTCATGTCAGTTGCTCGCGGGAGACTTGCCCCATACTTGCGAGCTTCTTCGTGTATCTCGTCTATTGAGAGGCCGATTTCTCTGTGGATTTGTCGCAATCGGGCCAGACATTTTTGAGAAAGAATTGCTCCGTTGTTTTCGTTACCCATATCATGATCCTCCTGTTGTGTTTATTCGGTTATTTGTTTTTC
>CAIOZP010000014.1 GCA_903862805.1 uncultured Fibrobacterota bacterium | reverse complement strand
GGCATTCAGGAATGGTGGGAGGAGCGCATTAAACGGATAATGGCAACAAGCGGACTTTGCAAAATCGAAATGATCGAGGTAGACAAAACGATAGAAGGTGTCGATCATCTGCTCGATCCGAATTTTAGAGGCGAGTGCATTCTAACCGTCGGACTTGCCATGCGCGAAATCGCACACGATTCCTGCGGTGTTATTTCAATCGGCCCATTTGGCTGCATGTATTCCCGAATGGCCGAGGCCATGCTAAAAAAGGAGCTCCGTCCCGAAGGAATCGTCCGTATGTCGCATCGTGTCAAGTTGCCAAAAGAAATCGACAGCCTGCCCTTCCTTGCAATCGAGACCGATGGCAATCCGTTTCCCCAACTTGTCGAGGCAAATCTGGAGGCATTCGTTCTTCAAGCGAAACGACTTCATACGCTTCTTGACAAAACGCAAATCTGCGAAACCAGACGGACTAAAACGAATGTCAGATAGCCGCAAAGTTCCGTTGATCCTTGCTCCATTGCTCGGTGTGACAACTCACGACTTCCGAAAAATCTTTGCAAAACAGTTTGGTGGATTCGATAAAGCGGTTTCTCCGTTCATTGTAACGACATCAGGAAACCCTGCCACAATTGCTCATTTCAGAGATGTGCTTCCGCAGAACAACATCGGCTCGATCCCGCTTGTGCCGCAGCTTATCGGGAAAAATCCGACCGACTTTATCGCCGCCTCCAGCAGGCTCCATAGCGAATTCGGCTATAGCGAAATCAACTGGAACATCGGCTGTCCGGCACCAACAGTCATTACAAAAACCAGAGGAGCCGGTCTTCTTACTCATCCCGACATTATCGAAAAATTTCTTGAAACGGTTTTCGCATCGAAGCCGCAATATTCTTTTTCTGTCAAGATGAGAATCGGCCGCGAAGATCCCGATGACTTTCTCAAGATCATTCCGATCCTGAACCGATTCCCGCTTGTCAATGTAACTCTACATCCAAGAACTGCCGCACAGATGTACGGTGGATCAGTTGACATGATGCGATTTGAAATAATGCACGACAGCATTGATCATCCAATCATTTACAACGGTGATATAAAAACGGCCGAAGACGCTCGGCGCATCCTTGTAAAATTCCCCAAAGTTTCTGCATTGATGATCGGGCGTGGTGCAGTCATCGATCCAACTCTTCCAATAAGGATTACCGATCCGCAGTCGCCATCTCTTTCTGTCAATCAGCTTAAAAATTTTCATGATGAGATTTTTTCAACCTACCAGAATCGTATGGAAGGTGGAGTCGTTCCAATTCTCGGTCGTATGAAGGAACTTTGGAAATACTGGGCAGTAAACTTTGGCGACAGTGAAAGATCTCTTCGTCAGATACTCAAATCGGACTCATTTTGCCGATACGATACGACAGTCTCGGAGATCTTCGAAAAATCACTCCAGATCTAAAATAATCCTTGATCGGCAAAGGACAAATTCGTATATTACGTCCGCTTTTCGCTCCCTTCGTCTAGTGGTAAGGACTCAGGATTTTCATTCCTGCAACAGGGGTTCAATTCCCCTAGG
>CAIOZP010000013.1 GCA_903862805.1 uncultured Fibrobacterota bacterium | reverse complement strand
TTTGTAAAATATCGGCAAACGACCTGACACACGATCACGATGTTTGTAGCCGCAAAGACTCCGGAGAGACTTCTTTAGTAGCCTGTTAAGAGCAAGTCTGCGAGCAGGCATTATCGATCGCATCAACGAGATGATCCAGGTGGAAAGGTTTTTCCAGTATTCCGGCAATGCCGCGCGAAAAAGCCTCTGCTTCCGATACACGGTATTCGCCCGCAGTAAAAACAATGACAGGAATATCAGATGTTTCGATACTGGATTGGAGCCCGTCCATCACATCCCATCCGTTCATATCCGGCATTATCAGATCAAGCAGGATAAAATCCGGTTTCTCTGATCGGGCGAGGGCAAGACCTTCGCGGCCGTTACCTGCGGTGCTTGCCGTCACTCCGATGTTTTTCAGAAGCATCGCAGTAGAACTCAAAACCAGTGACTCGTCGTCGATTATCAGTCCATGCATTGTTCACTCTACTCCGTTTGGGAAGGCGGCGCATTGTAGCACTGGCATTTAGCCGTGACAAGTACCCAAAAAGATATTTCACGGTAAAAAAAATGTGGCTGTTTGCGGAAAAGTGAAAAAGTTCTTTACAATATTTTGCGCACATCTATCATCTCCGCCACAATATGCAGGCATTGCCTGTCAATTTTTCCCAAAGGAGGATTTATGAAGAGCAGAGGGATTTTGTTTTCAGCCCTGGTTCCGCTACTTTCTCTGAGCGTGGCCGCGAGTTTGCAGATTTTTGCAATCAGTGCTTATGAGAAGAGCAATGCATCTGTTTTTGTGACCCTTCTCCTGTCCGTTCTTTCGGGCATGTTGGCCGGAGGGGTATATCTGCTCAACAGATTTACAGACGACGATTCCGTCGCGTATCCGGAGCGAACATGCTTTTTCAATGAGGCAAGATGGCTTGTCCTTGTCGCTGTTGCAATGCTTACTGCGCCAATTTTCATCCTAATGTTGCTTGGAATGTACAATCCCCTGCCGGTATTCATTACGGGTGCAATAATAGGAGTTTTATACAGCGTCAAAATCGTTCCATTGCCACTTCCATGGAAAAAAGGCGAGATTTTCATTTCCTTGAAGGAAGTTCCGCTTTTGAAGAATGTTCTGGTTGCCATTTTGTGGGGCGGTTCGGCCTTGGCAATAACTGTCTTCAATGATGATCCGCTGAACTTTCTCCGCACGGATATTATGATGCTTTTCCTGACGTTTTTCCTTACCAACATGAATTCGACTATTGCGTGTGACATGCGCGACGAAGAAGGCGACCGTTTTAAAAATGTCGTAACACTTCCCACCAAGCTCGGCGTAAACGGTACGGGGATTTTACTTGCAGTTCAGAATGTCGTCGGGATAATGATTCTTTTGTTCATCGGCGCACAGGGCCATTTGCGACCAGTGGTAACGGGATTTTGCTGTCTGTGCGTTTTTTGGGCCTGGGCTGGTCAACTTCCATTCTTTGTAAACAGATTGAAGAATATCTCCAGAGCCAGCCATGAGCTTCTTATTGATTCTCATTTGCTGGTTTCCTCTGCGGGCTTGGTACTTATCGCAATATAGTTCTAAGGTTTGAACCCGGCGAGTTGCCAGAATGTGTCCGGTTCAGACATTCTCCTACTTAAAAAATCGGGGTAATCGGAAAGAGAAACTCAAAATCCCTTCCGATCACCCCGACCATGTTTCCGATCACGAAAAACACCTTCCGATCAGTCGCTACCCCTTTCCGATCCGCGAAATTGCTTTCCGATTCACCTGATCATGCTTCCGATTCTTAAAAACAGCGTCCGATTGTCCAAAACCTCTTTCCGATTCTCAGAAATGGCTTCCGATTCCCTGAATCGCTTTCCGATTGTGGAAAACACGGCATTTGTGAAAAAATTCTCAAGCTGTTTTTGGCGGAGTAGAAGCTGGCGAAGTCTTTTTCGGGCTTGTATTCAGCTTATGCCGATACCGGCTCTGATATTTCTTGAAATGATCGGGGTCTTTGCGGAAATTGACCTTTGCGGCCTCTCTCACCTTTGAAACCAGCCCATCGAGGTAAACGAACGCTCGATCGCGGAGATCGCGATCGGGGCTGGTTTCGCGACGATTGACGATGGCGCTTCCGAACACGCCGGTGAGGGTGGTGTACATCTGCCTGATCTCCAGCCGCTCGGCTTCGGTCATACCGATGGCGTCGAGTTCGTCGGCATGGCTGTCAACCAGATCGGCGGTGCGGCCCAGATCCATCACCATGTCGGCGTCGCCTGTTCCTTCGCGGATCGATGCGACCTGCGCGAGAGCTTCGGCGTTACCGGTCTGCGTAAAATGATACTGAAGGAGATCGAGGGCCGAATCCCTCAATTCGTAGGCTTGATCCTTGTTGCTGAGCCAGGTATTCTCGGCATCGCTTTTCTGGAGCGAGGATTTATGCCAGAGAATTTCGGCACTTCGCAGGGCGGTTGCACCGGCAGTGATCTGTGTGGAGATACC
>CAIOZP010000012.1 GCA_903862805.1 uncultured Fibrobacterota bacterium | reverse complement strand
GAGCACGTATCCACCGGCAAGGCAGAGACATATTGCACCCGTAAAAATCAGCGGCACGCGATCCCTTGCGTGGATCAGATAAATCCCCGCAAGAAAGGCTGGAAATATGAGCTTGAAGAAAACAGTGGTTGATCCCTTTTTAATAACGCTGACAAGGCATCGGTACAAGACCGATACAATAATCCCGATGCTTATCAGAACAGTTTCCACTCTTTGCCTTTCCAAGATCGGTTTACAAAATAGTAGTTGATCGGGTTGCGAAAGGAATTTCTCCTCAATTGACACCATGCAAAAGGGCCGCCCCGTTTGAGGCAGCCCTATCTTTGCAGAAAACTTTCAGATCAATGGCCGATCATGATCCTTGACGTTTTCACCGAACCCGAAAATGATGTTCGAACCATGTAGCTTCCTACAGAAAGATTCGACACATCGATCATTGGCGCCGCGCCGGATATTTCGCGGTTCATCACAAGGCGACCGGCCGCAGAGTAAATGCCGACAGTTCCAGCGCCTTTCATTCCGTTGACAAAAAGCGAATGCCCCGAAACCCGCACTCCGCTACTGATCGGACGCTCGGCAGACTTCGTTATGATCGGGGATGTCAACAGTGAGCCCTTGCCGAAGACAACGAGTCGATTGATTTCAATATTCGACAATCCGCTTGGCGACACATTGTAATCAAGCGAACCAGGACTGAAGCTTATGCCAGTGACATTCGCCAGATTCAGCGGCGAAGCCGTCGATCCTACCGGCTGGCTGAATACCGTATTATTCAGCTTGAAAAGAGATGTCTTCCATGCGGTAGAAGGTGAAAGATTTACCCCGTACGCCGTTCCATTGTCGGAAAGCGCAGGATCGTCAAGAGACATCACCATCCCTTTGTTCGCCTTGTACGAAACGATCACCCAGGTCGCGCCGGAAAGATCCTTGTCGAACGTGGATCCCAAATCCGCCCAGCAGGTATCATTGGCTCCCACATTGAAGTCGGCTCTGATTCCGTTACCAGTGGCGAGTCCCGTTACGTCAAGCGTTGCAGTTGAAACACCACCATCTGAAATAGCTTCCCACGATGCTGAAGCCGCAAGTTCCTCGGAAGGATTGAGCGTATCAATAGGCATCAGCGAGAACTGCGCGGTGATATTTTTCGCACTGTTCATCGTGACACTGACCGGATTTGTTGTTCCACTTGCATCGCCGCTCCAGCCGTCGAACTGATATCCGGTGGCTGGTGTCGCAGTAAGCTGAACCGTTGATCCGGTATCGTAGGTCGCCTTGTCGGGAGACTTGGCAATCGTTCCGTTAGTAGCGGTAATATTGATCGCAAACTGCGTTGCATGATCTCTGGCGCAGGTGTCGGTTTGGGCTGTTTGATAGCCCGTTTCGATACCGTAACCATCAGAACCACTACCACGTCCCATTCTCGCAAATGTTTTGTCTGGATGAATAAGCCAACAGCAGCCCCAATAATTATCAGCGTAGCCGTCGTAAAAACTGAGCAAAGCCGGGCCACCGCCATCATTCCCGATAGTTGGGAATGTTGGTGAACCATGCAGAGCTGATTGAAGCTGACCCGCCGAGCAGTTTGGCGACACAGCCAGAAATATTGCTCTTGATGTGTCACTATTGCTGCCGTAATTCTCATAAACACTGTTGATGGCGCCACCGGCTGCCATACAATACCCTCAACTAGGAGAAGTTTCCCAAATGATAACGTGTTTTCCCTGCGCAAGCAGAGTGTACAGTGTGTAGGATTTTCCGTTGCCGTCGGTTGCCGTGAAGTCTGGAACCGTTTGTGCGCAGATGCCACCGGCAAACAGAAGCGCCGCTAATGCCGCAAGCTTTCGTGCCATATCCCCTCCAAATTGAAATTGTTTTTGCTGACAATCATCAGGAATACCTATGGCTATTCCCTTTCTGTCAGCATATATCACCTTGCAGGAAATATAAGGCGAACATGATTTTTAACCGGCTCTTATTATGCGGAAAAATGAAATAGCATTCTCTATTGTGAACAGGCAATTTTGATTGCCGCACCAAAAAGAAATCGCAGAACTGCGTCGGCAATTCTGCGATAACAAATGAACCTGTTGCAGAAAGATCACTGCATCAAAAATCTCTTCGTCCCGACAAATCCCGATGCGGAATTAACCCTGACTAAATACATTCCGGCACCAAGTCCGATTCTCTTCATATCAAGACTGAATCCATTTGAACCACGAAGATCGAGGGTTTTGATGTTTCTTCCGGCGACATCAAATATTCCAACCTTCGGATCAGCAATTCCACTGATTGACAAATGCGATCCGCTAATGCCGACCGATGGTTTTGCCGAAACCTTTCCGATATTCGCGATACCTGTCCCGTTTCCGAATGTCGTTGTTGCGGGCGGAGCCGGGTTGTCGAACATATCTATCACGTTAAGGGTGAGTGTGTACTGCTGGGACTCCGGTGTCAGGCTCGAAATGTCTAATGTGTCGGTACGGTTCTGCGGAACGGTGTCGATCTTGCTTGCCACAGTTCCCGATCCATCGTCGATGCTTATCGAGTAGCAGAACTGCGGAACAGTTGTCGAATCTATTTCCCACGAAACCGCAAGTTTGCCACCTGCAATGGCGGTTGCTTCAACACTCGTCACACTTGCCGTGCCGTATTCATCCTGTGGATTGGTTTCGGTTCTGGGAATACTCAAGGTCGAACCGTTGTTGCCCGTGTTGGAAATACTTCCACCGGCGCCCATGAAATAATATTGCCCTGTCGAATCGGAAGCGGTTCCACCTTCCCAGTTGTTGCGTTTGTTGTAGGAACGCCCGCTCGATCCTATATCGCCTGAATTTATCGAATATGTCATGGAAGTGATCGGGAACCACGTTTTGTTCGAGTCACGGCGTTTCCAACCTTTGCGCCAATGCCCCTGACGATAAACACCGTCGCCGCCCCAATCCTCGATGAAATTATAGGTGTTGCTGCTATATCGTTCGTGAGTGGCAGGAACATCTATTGTTATCAGATGGTGCCAGACACCTGACTTTCCATCTTTTATAATAAGCGCAGAATAAGTGTGAGTTCCGACGTCCCAGAAACGGTCAGCCATGACGTTCCAGTAGCCAACGGTCCAAGGATAGAAATTGGTGAAAGACTGAAGACCGGTTCCTTCTCCGCCGAAATTCTGCCAGTGCATATTAGGATCTATGTATGCCGTGTCGGCATTATTCTCCCACATCGAATAAAGGTAGTTATGCGGCCCTTTAGTATTGTCAGATGTGTACTGCAATCCGCCGTAACCGCTTATGGAAGAATCGTTAAAATCATTGACTGTGCCGTACCACCCCATGCAGCACCAATAAGTATTGATCGCATAACCGGCTTGCGGGATGCGAACTTCCTTGATCCGGATGTCTCCGGCGAAGTTGTCGTTAGGATTGAGGTACGACGACACCGCCGCATTCTGTGCCGAGATCGCTCCCGCAATCACAAAAACCAATTGAAGAATCCGGACTTTTCTCATGATTTTTCCTTCTTATAAAGTTATTTATTTAAATGTAGGTACAAAGGCAAAAGGCGGCAGGTAAAACATCATACGAAAGTTTTTTTTGGTATCTGGAGTTAACGAGCGATTCTTCGCTATTCTGGAAATCAGCAGAAAATGATTTGAATCCAATATCAAACATGCTTCTCACAAAAACTCGTCCATTGGTTTTAGATTCTTAGAGTCGGGGGATGAAGTATGCAGATGTTTATCCGGAACAGGATTTCCAAAATTCCGCCTTTGAGTCATAGTTCCGAGATGCT
>CAIOZP010000011.1 GCA_903862805.1 uncultured Fibrobacterota bacterium | reverse complement strand
TATTCATGGTGACGTTCGTTAAGGAGCGCCGTCGATGCAGATTATTGTTTACCACAACAACGAACCGGTGAAGACCTACGGGTTTTCCGATTTCCCTGTTACAGTCGGACGCCTGCAGGAAAACGAGATCCCGATTGCCGATATTAATATTTCACGTCGGCATATCGCGATCAATCATCCAGGCCCAGGTCGTTACACTGTTGTCGATCTCAATTCACTCAACGGGGCATTTCTTAACAAGTCCAAGATCGAAAAGGAAACGCTGCTTGCGAACGGAGACAGGATCGTTCTTGGTAGCTTCCAGCTTGAAGTGAGACTTCCTACGGAACCCGATACGCTTGCCGTGATCGACGATGTTCATTCAGAGCCGGTAGAATCGACTATTGCGCCTGTTGCTTCGGTAGTTCCGGCGGCGGGTCTCGCGCAATCCATGCCAATGCCTCTGTCTGTTTCAGATCACGAGCCTACGCCTAAAGGCATTGCCGCCCAGCAGGTGGTTTTTTCATCTGTTGTTGCATCCGAACCCGACAGTTCGGTTCTGGAGCTTCCATCCGATTCCAGCGATGCGGTTCTTATCGACATCGATCAGCACCTCGTTTACAAACTTGACAAAAGTGTAATAACCATCGGTAAAGATACCGGCGACGACATTTATGCTGACGGCCCGTGGATCACAGAGAACCACGTCGCCATCGAGCTTGACGCCGAAGGCGCGTTCTGGATCACGGCGCGCAAAATGATGGGTAAATTCAAGGTCAATGGCGAGAAATCTGGGCGTCATAAACTCGTTCATAAAGATAGAATAGAAATCGGTGATAAAACATTCCGCTTCATGGAGAACGGACAGAAGGCTTCATGAGCACTGCCATAATCTCCGATATTCATGCCAATATCGAAGCTCTTGAAGCGGTTCTTGCCGACATCGCGTCGCGCGGGATTTCCGACATTATGTGTCTTGGCGATATAGTCGGTTATGGCCCGTCTCCCAACGAGTGTATAGATCTGATTCACAGGAACTGCAAGACCGTTCTAATGGGCAACCACGATGCTGCGGCCCTCGATTCGCTGTTCACGCAGAATTTCAATATCAATGCAAAGATAGCCATCGAGTGGACCAGTCGTGTTTTAACGCAGGAATCGAAAAGCTTTTTGGCAAACCTTCCGATGAGTCATGTCGTGAACAACGCGACATTTGTTCACGCCACGCCTTACGAACCTCGCATGTGGTACTACATCACATCAATAGAAGAGGCGGCGTTCAATTTCCAGTTCTTCAGTTCGCAGTATTGCTTTGTCGGGCATACGCATATTCCGGTGATCATTTCCATGTCGAGCGAGCACATGATCGAGGTGTCTCAAGAAACCACGGTGAGTCTTCTCCAACCCGAAGGTCGCCGGTTCCTTATAAATGTCGGAAGTGTGGGGCAGCCGCGCGATCGCAATCCTCTTTCGTCTTACGGCATTGTCGATTACGAAGCCGGAACATTTGAACTGCGCCGTGTCGCATACGACATAGAAAAATGTCAAAGAAAAATGCAGGCTGCCAATTTTCCAGAATTTTTAGTGGCAAGACTGAGCGAAGGTCGATAGTCAATTTGCTTTCGGTCGATTCCTGTCGATAACTCAAATATCAAAAGGGCCGCTTCGTTTTAGAAGCGGCCCTTTTCAATAACAAAAATCCAAATCTGAATTATCTGGTGGTTCTCTCGACTGTTTCGCGATCGACGTTTGCCTTGACTGCATCCGCAAAGGATCTGTCGAGCTTGATTGGTGTCGCGTCTTTGTTGTCGGCGTCGATAATGTAGATCGGCGTTGGGTTATCGAGGTAGCCCATAACCTGTGCATCGTCGAAGGTAAATGCCTTGCCGTTTGCGCTGGCGCAAAGACTCTTGTCGATCCAACCGGTTGTTCCGTCAGCGGTCTTGACCTTGAATTTGCCCTTGCTGTCGTCGAGGACGGTGAGACGATCACCGGTTCCAACCTGCTTTATTGCTGTCTCGTTAAGACCGCGCGTCTCGTTTTTGTAGAGGTCGATACCATCTTTTGTCGGCTGCACAAACTTTGTAGCTGCCGAAACTCCGCCTGCAAGAACTGCTGTCATAAGCAGCGCAATGATTCTTTTGTTCATATAGTCCCCTTTTTATGTCTGAACTTTCCGGAAACTCCGGCATTGACAATATAATAATAAATTTTACGGCAGAATGTGTTTTCATTATTAAAAAAGAGAAAAAAAATGATTTTCGGCAAATGCTTTGCAAATGAAGAAATCTTCCCTGTTTGATTGCGACACGCCGGATGTATTTTCTCGCCCTTGTTCAACAGACAAAGACAGAAAAGATGAATCCAGAGAATCCGCTTATCCTTCAAAGTGACAGCACCTTGCTTCTTGAGGTCGCCAATCCGCTTTTTCGCGAGGCACGGACGGCTATTTCTCCGTTTGCTCATTTGGAAAAAAGTCCGGAGCATGTTCATACCTATGTTGTTACGCCGCTTTCTTTATGGAACGCTGCGGCGCTTGGACAAAGTTCGGCCGATGTGATTGCGGCGCTCGAAAAATATTCCCGATACGATCTTCCGCGGAATGTCGTCGCCGAAATAATTGAGATGATAGGACGGTTCGGCAAGCTGGTTCTTGACGGCAAGGCCACCGGAGAAGGGCTTTGCCTCCGTTCAACCGAACCGGGATTGCTCGAAAAACTTTCAACACATCCCAAACTTTCTACCTTTCTACGGGAACGCCGATCCGACGGGACCGTTGCGGTTCATCCAGGCAATCGTGGTGTCCTAAAACAGGTTCTGACTCTTTTCGGATATCCGGTTCATGATCGCGCCGGCTACGTTGACGGCGATGTTTTTCCGTCGGCGATGCGAGACATTTGTCTTGACGGATCAAAATTTTTTCTGCGTGAATATCAGGATCAGGCGGTCGAAGGCTTTCTCGGAAATGAGCAGCTCCCAGGCGGAAGTGGCGTGGTTGTACTTCCTTGCGGCGCGGGCAAAACGATTGTCGGACTTTCGGCGATGACGCGGCTGTCGCGAAAGACGCTCATTCTCGTGACAAATATTACGGCGGCGCACCAGTGGCGACGGGAAATTCTCAACCGCACAAGTTTGCGTGAAGAAGACGTTGGCGAATATTCAGGCGAATGCAAAGAGATCAAGCCGGTGACGATTGCGACATATCAGATCCTGACCTGGCGACGCGACAAAGCCGATGCGTTCGTCCATTACGATATTTTCAACAGCGAGAACTGGGGACTGATCATATACGACGAGGTGCACCTTTTGCCTGCACCAGTCTTCAAGTTTACCGCAGAGCTTCAGGCACGCCGCAGGCTCGGTCTTACGGCCACGCTTGTACGTGAAGACGGCAATGAGAAGGATGTCTTTGCGCTGATCGGCCCCAAGAAATTCGATGTTCCGTGGAAGGTTCTTGAAAAGCAGGGCTGGATTGCAACTGCCAACTGCGTCGAAATCCGCGTGCCGCTTCCCGATGCAGAACAGATGCAGTATTTCTCGTCGGAACCGAAAGACCAAATTCGTATCGCCTACGAAAACCCGGCAAAGCTTGATGTCGTGCGCGAACTTCTTGCGGCGCACAAAGGTGAACGTGTGCTCATCCTTGCTCAGTATCTGACGCAGATCGAGCGTTTCGCCGAAGAGTTTTCACTGCCGGTGATCACCGGATCAACACCGAACAAAAAGCGCGATGTCCTGTACGATGCGTTCCGCAAAGGTGATATCGACGTTCTGATTCTTTCAAAGGTCGGAAATTTTGCGATTGATCTTCCCGATGCAATGGTGGCGATTCAGGTCTCCGGATCTTTCGGCTCCCGTCAGGAAGAGGCTCAGCGCCTTGGACGTGTTTTGCGCCCCAAGAAAAACGGCGAGCAGGCTACTTTCTATTCGGTGGTTTCGCGCGAAACCCGCGAAGTCGATTTCGCGATGAAACGTCAGCTATTCCTTGCCGAACAAGGCTATCCATACGATATCCGATACGCCTGAGAAGATTCAAATGTCTTTGGGGCACTTCATGTGGATGCCTATAGAGAAATTCAAACCATGCCCGAGACGAAACTGGCTCGTTGAGATTGTCCTGTCATCACGTTTTTACCTTTTGTGCGATTGACAAAGCGGTAATACAACTCAGACCTGAACAGTCGGCCCTTTTTTCAGTTCTTCAACAACTCTCTCGACTCCGCGCAGGTCGTTCACGTTGTAAACCGGCAGGCTTCTTGGGAATCCGTTCACACGCACAAGTCCGGCAAGCACGCGTCCTGGGCCGATTTCAAGGATTGTGTCGATTCCGAAATTGCGCATCGTGTCCATCGATTCGCGCCAGTAAACCGGACTTGTCAGCTGCCATGTTACAAGGTGCTTGATAGTGATCGGATGATATTCGGGCATCGCGGTGGCGTTTAGAACCAAGGGGTGTTCGGGCTTTTTGAATTTGATCGGTTCGGCCCAATTTTCAAAAGCAAGCTTA
>CAIOZP010000010.1 GCA_903862805.1 uncultured Fibrobacterota bacterium | reverse complement strand
GGCAAAGTAATGTTTCCTATGTTTTCATCACCGGTGATAAGCACTGCGGGAATTTTTGTCAGGTCGCAATTTTTGGCTATCTCCCAAATCAACGATGCGCCTTCATTTTTTGTAAAATCGGCGGACAAATGTGCGTCAATTATATACCCCTGAAACTTTTGAGAACGGATATACGACAACGCCTTTTCGTAAGAGTCGCATTCAATGCAGTCAATATTGTTTCGATTGCGTAAAGTAATTTTTATCAGATCTGAAATTTCGGGGGAATCTTCAACAAGGAGCACCATTATTTTCATCACAGAAAATTCGTCTGTGTCAGACTGCTTTTTTTGTAATGGTTGTTTTTGGAGCCGTTCCTTTTCGTCTTTTTCAAGCGTACCGATACGGTCAAATACTTCTGTGAGAGCTTTTGACTGATCGCGCCTAATGTCTAAAACGTCGTCGGAAATTTTAGAGATCATTTTCTTGATCCAGCTCAACGATTCTTCAAATGCTTCATTCTTACTTTCCATCAATTTCAGACCTTCGCATTTTGGATGTTTCGGCACGCCATCAACATTCTTCCCCGCCAGCTTGCTGCCAATAATTACACCAATGGCACCGGTAATAAGCCCTATTCCCGCGCCTTGAATTATTGGAGTCCAAAAACTTACAATATCAACCGGCATTTATTAGCCTTTATGCTATATAATAAACATCAATATCAACAGATAACGCTGGATCCGCCCAAGACGAATAGCCCGTATGAATGCCAACGCCAGTTGATTCAATTACATAATTTATTACACCTGACATCGGATCATAATTGTAATATCCAATATAATGCTCAACAAGACCGACTACGTTGGCATCTGCCAACACCGCATGTCCGACTACCGTTGTAGTATGTGCTATTTTTGCTGTGGCAGTTATCGTAATAATTCTGCCGGGAACAAATGAAATCGCCCCAGAAAAGTTTGCTCCTGTTCCGCCTACTCCATGAGCATAAGTATGGGACAATTTTAACAACATAGAATAATTTGACTTTAAAGTTTCAACCTCTCCAGTAAGAGGCCCAACGCCTACAATTTCAGTGCCTGTAATTGCAAACAAACGGTCAAAAACATCGCTAATATCTGCAAGTTGTTTTAATATTCCGACACTTATATCATTTATTTGCGCGTCAAAATATGCCAGCCATTTTCCGACAAGCGACCAAAACCAGTTCAGATATTGGCGCGGAAGCAATTGCCGAAATCCGAGTCCGTTATTTATTCGCGTCGAACTTGGCGCAATTATTGCCGGTTGTCCACTGGTTCCGTCTGTAGGATCGAGATTTGCCCAGTCTGGTATAGCTGTCAAAGGTCTTGTCGGTGTTGCCATTTTGTATTTCTCCTGTTTATCCTGTTATCAATTCGGCAATATGCCCGCCGCTAAAAAACATTGTTTCGGCAACTGGGTCGAGTAGTTCAGAAAGAGCTTCTCCGTTATCGAGGGCTTCGTCAGTAGGAGAGAACGATTCCGGCAGGTCTGACACCGGCCCAGACAAAATTGGCGTGTAATCTTCAAGCACAATCTCTATCGGGACTCCGGCGGCCTTGGAGCTAAGTAATTGCCGAATTTGTTCGTTGTCGTTGCCATTGACAAACACATAAACAAGCGGGCCGTAAATACTCATTCCGGTTTGGAAAGTTCCGTCAATAACTCTTGCATACCATTCAGGTTCTATTACCCTGATAATAGTTGCGCCTGTACAAATTTTCGCCGTCTGAATTATTTCCGGCACCGTTCCGCTTGATCTACAAATGGCCCAAATCGATTTTATCAAATTGCGGAAATCTGAATCTGAATACCCGTCCGGCCTCGGCTGTTGTGTGTCCGTTCCAAACAGATCCAAAACAACGCCCTCGGCTTTGTCGATATTAAGATTCAGTCCGAGTTGATAAATAGCGTTTTCGCATTCTTGCGCTTGATCGCCGACGGCCTTTAATAGATATTTAAGCCTTGTCATCATGCGGAAAAACTCCACGGCTGAGACTTAAATTGTTCCGGCAAATAGTCAAGCATCACGTCTGCGTAATTTGGAATAAACGGGAATATCGGATTCGTTGCGGCAAAAGACATGTATCCATACGTCGATATAAGGGACGTATCTTCTGCCGAAGTATCACCATATACTGCCAAGTCAGACGGTTTTGAGATCATACTTTTGTCCTTCCTGAAGTTGTCACCGACACCACAAACAGTACCGTCGTTCCATCAGCGGCATAAAACGTAATGTCGCCAGGATTCGGCGTGTCAATTACGAAGTTTCCATTGACCATTGAAGATACATATTGTAATGCCTTTTGCAAAGACACACCGGTATCAATAACTGTTGAAAGCGACAAGTCAGACACAAGTCCAGAAGGCATATGCGCCGCAATTGCATCAACATCAACATCAACATCGGAAATCAACGAATGATTTGCGGCTATTGCCGCTTCGAGTGCCGCGTTGCCGTAGCTTGAACTTGCGACTATTGCATACGTTTCGCCGCTGATGGTATTCACCCCGCCGATAAGCGATACGATTTTTGCAAGCCCGTATGTTGTGCTGTCAAGACGGGTATTGATCGAATCGACATCTATTTTAATATTTGCAAGCCCCGTTGTTGCGTTTTCAACGTCGCTTTCAATCTGCGTGGAGATTACTCTTATGGCAGTCAGCCCGTTTGTGCCATCAGAAAGAACCCCAAGAATAGCAGGCAGCCCGAATGTAAGATCGGTCAAATAGGATTCTGTCGTGTCAAGCTCTTTACAATAGAGATCAGAAGCATCGGTTCCAGTTCCACCATCAAATAGAGCACCATTAAACTGAGATCCATTTGAGCCGCCGTGGTAATGGATTGCGTTGCCTGTTCCATCCGTCGGCGTTGCGTTATTTACCACTTCAACAGCATCTACGTTTGAACCACTATTGCCATTTCCACCGCTCAAAAGTTCCGCCTGTGAATACGCGATAGACTCAACGGCAATTGATCCAGTGCCAAGCGCAGAATTAAGCATAGCAATTGAACCGGCACCATTAGCGAGGTTTTTCATGGCCACATTTCCCGCAGCGGTATTCTCGTTTAGAAACCCAGACCCTGATGTCCCTCCTCCAACGTTATGTGTTCCGTTTCCGTTTATGCCGCCCTCATTTTTCTGGCCTGATCCCACACCGTTTCCGTAGGTATGAAATCCAATTCCGCCCGAACCCGTCGCCTTAGCAATAAGGGCATCACCAGAATTGTTCTCAATATCCAACTGCTTGAGCTTTAGCGTTGCATTGTACCCGTTCGTAGCCTGCCCGTTAATAGCTACGATGTTCGCATTGACCGAACCGCTGCTTGCTTCTAAAGCGTCAAGATCGGACTTGATTGCGGCAAGTCCAAAGGTCGAACTTTCTACATCGGATTTAATCGCAGCGGTATCTGACTTAATAACAGCCAGCCCAATTGATCCGCTTTCGAGATCGCTCTTAATCGCCGCAGTATCTGCTTTAATTGCCGCAAGCCCAGTTGTGCCTGATTCTACATCTGTTTTGATAGCCGCTGTATTCGTGTTTACAGTTCCAAGGACTGCTATCATTCCAGTCGATGCCGTTTCGAGATCGCTCTTGATTGCAGAGGTATCACCCTTGATTGCCGCGAAACCAGAAGACCCGGCCGCTAATGTTTGTGTTGCTGCCGTATTGGTATTTACCGTACCAAGAGTAGTAGCCACTCCTGATGTATCGGTATGCACAGTATCAAGTTCGGTTTTGATCGCCGCGTTGCCATAAGTAGCACTTGTCAAAATTGCATTGTTAGCCTGAACGTGTGCATCAGTCGCTAATCCGCTCTGAATCGCAGCAATGGCCGTTGCATTGGGGGCGTTGACAATATCCATTTTGTCGCCTGCCTTAGCCGGTGCATAATTTGGCTGACTTGTTGCAAGAGTTACCGCTGCGGCAGAAGCAATCACTTTTACATCGGCAGGAATTTCGCCAGCAGTATGCGCAACAAGTGAAGCATTATCTACCGCAAGAACATCAGACGGAAGCACACCACTTGCATGCGTTGCAAGAGCAACACCATCAGCCTGTATTACATTTGCGGGCACTACCGACATTGTCGCACCTGTCCCAGTAGGGCTTAATACATGCGCCGTCGCATTTGTTCCACTTGCCACATCTCTCACGCCGTTTGGCCCGAAGTTATACTGACCAGAAATAGTGCTGCCCATGTTTTCTTGCCCGATTGTACTACCCTGATTAGCTTGCCCGACACCTGTACCGGCGTTAATTTGTCCCGTTGCAGAAGTCCCTGTTCCATTATTGTATTCTCCCGCACTTGCGCCTTCGGAATACTGCCCGT
Source organism: uncultured Fibrobacterota bacterium (assembly GCA_903862805.1). GTDB lineage: Bacteria > Fibrobacterota > Chitinivibrionia > Chitinivibrionales > CAIOZP01 > CAIOZP01. The sequence continues at coordinate 4,356 of CAIOZP010000010.1, read as the reverse complement.
ATTGTGTGCCTACCGAATGTGTTCCATCTTTTCCAGATCCTGTTCCAATCATTTCAAGTCCGTGTCCGAGTGTCGATGCCTCGACCAGCATTCCGTCACCGGATGTTGCACCGCCAATTCCGTGAATACCGTTTCCAGTAGCACCACCAGAACCCTTAATCCCGTCGCCAGAAGTAACACCTTGAGCTACAATTCCGTTTGATCCTGTTCCAGTTGCGAGTGCAAACATTCCGTGTCCACCACCAGTATCACCGCCCTTGGCATATAAGCCCACTCCTGTTCCACCGGTTCCGCCTTCGGCGTGAATACCATGCGAGCCAGAACCAGATCCGCCAATCCCTTTAAGGCCGTGCCCTGTTGTTCCTGCTTGAGCGGTCATTCCATCCCCTGAGCCAGACCCAACAAGATATATACCTGATCCATTCCCAGCCGCGTCCGCCTCGATTCCATACCCAGATGTTGGCGCGATGTATTTAGCTCCGTTGCCAGATGTCGCTCCGCCAGTCATAAGTTCTCCGTGGCCAGTAGCCCCGCCCGTACCTTTTATTCCAGAACCCGTACCTGCGCCTGTCGCAACGAGTCCCGAGCCGTTAGTTCCGCCAATTCCTTCAATACCATTGCCCGATGTCGAAGATGCTTTAATTCCGTCGCCAGAAGTTCCGCCACCTACCGCATCAATACCCGCTCCGGTAGCTCCTGCGACGGCCCAAATGCCGCGCCCTGATCCTGCTCCGGCAAATACGACTCCTGATCCGTTTGTATTGCCAGTTGATGACAATCCATGAGAATTTCCTGTACCTTGCCCAAGCAAATTGATACCGCACGCCGCCGCTCCTGCACCGCTGGAGAAAGACCCACCATGTCCGGTACCGTTACCAGACGCATTAATACCATTGCCATTGCCGCCCGTTGCGCTTGCCACAACCGCATCACCAGCGTTATTCACAATATTTAGTTGTTTTAGATTGAGTGTTGCGGAATTACTTGCCGTGGCGTTTCCATCTATTGCATCTACGTTCGCGTTTACCTGTGTCGAGATTGTTGTCGGGATCATGTATGTGCTTGCCGTCGAACATTTACCATGTAAGGTGATATTCTGGTAGTTTGATTCAGCGGCCGTCAATGCGACTTTGTAAAGGCCAGGGCAATTTGTCGCGTCAACCTCTGCCGGTGTCGCTGCTGGGGTATATTCTGATCCGTCTCCGACAGCGCGGAGCGTCATGTTTGCAGCTTGTCCGGTTTTGCCTGCGTTTGCGGATGTGTCCCAAACGACGAATGTTACTGTTTGTGCTGTATTCCTGCGTGCCATATTTGAAACTCCTTATTAAAAATTCTGATTAAACAATGCAATAGGTATTTTTGCCGTAGCCGCCGCATTTAATACAAAATTGGAAAACGTTGAATTTGGATAATATCCGTTTGGATATGCGCATCCTGTTTTACCGCTTGAATATGTCGCGTCTGATGCGGCGGAAATGTATTTAGTTCCGGCCAAATAAACGTCAAATAGACTTCCAGATTTAACCACCCTAACCGTGGCATTCCCGATGCTTGATATAGCCGCAGAAGCAATAACGGTTCCGCCACCGCAATCCACGGAGTCTCTTTGTAAGTACAACGTTCCACTTGAATATGTGTTCCAAACAACATTATAGTACTGTGTGCCACTCTGAATACAAAAGGCCATTCCGCCACAAATAGCAGTTGTCGCGGCCTGTACAATATCCATAGAAATATCGAAATTGGCCCCAAGAGCATCGGCAGAATTTATCGAGACAAGACATTCGCCTGAACTGGCCATGGGGGTGATACTTGTTGCAAGCGTTCCAGACCACGACCTTGTTTTCTGATTAGTACACCCTGAAGGAACAGACATATTTACCCCTTAACTCGGATTTATTGGAGTGAGGATTTGCACCATGCCTGTTGTAAGATTTGGCATGGTCACGATGTAATTGGCAGCGACCGGTATCGTGCCCCACAAATGCGCACCCGTATCAATTACCGACGAGGTATAGTCTGTCGGGTAAACCGGAGCCGGTGCCGTAACGTCGGTCAGCGCGCCCCATACTTGACAACTGCCGATACCCGCAATGTCGTTTATCGCTGCACAATATCTCTGTAAAATCACGTCTTTTCCGAGTGACTGAGTAGCAACTACGGCAGAAATTCCATCGTATATTTGATGAATGTAATCGTTCGGAAGCGGCTCTTCCGTGTAAAGGACGATCTGAACAACAAGCCATAAGTATTTGGTTGACTGCTGTGAATACCATATCAAATGTGAGTCACCGCTGGCATCAATTACAGTTCCGTATGAGTCGCCCCATGTGCCGATACCCGCCGCTTTACACGTCCAAATTGCATCCACAATATCTTGAGAAACTCCGCCGACAACAATCACAGCGATTGTGTTCGGTGGATTGCCGACATAATCAACGCCCGACGAAACATTTTCATGCACGAACACTTGTGAAACATTCGGAATATTCTGTAATAAATAGCTTCTCATTCCGTCAACGGTTGATTTCCCCGGAAGCCGAAGCGAAGCGAAATATCGAACGCGTAAAGCATCATCCGATTCAGTGTCAAGTCCGACAGCTCCATCCTGCGGATTTGTGATAGAGAATATCCCCGAGATAGGCGTTGCAATAGTATTTAGCATTCCTTGCGGACATAGTTGCGCGCCGTATTTAATGGCCGTCATTTTGACAAGTGAAGAGACTTGCGAGATTGACATATCAACACCAACTGCAAAACTAACCGGAACGCCACCCGCCGTAAAATTCAATGTGCCGTCGCCATTGTCGGTAAGCGCATTTCCGGTGCTTGAGAACGCTGCTGAAAGTCTTCCGGCAATTGCTATTATTGTATCGCCCAAAACGCCAGTAGTATTTGCGACAATACTTCCGCCAACAAGCACCTGATATGATGCCCCGACGCTAACCGAATCGACAGAGCATACAGCATTCAAACAGTCCGAAGCCGACACCGTAAAACTATCTGTCGTTTGGAATAAGAACTTTGTCGTTTTTGTAGATGCCTGAAATCCTGCCGTCAAAACTGTTCCATCAATGCCGGTAATCAGTGCCATAACTGTGGATTGAGTTGCCGATTTTCTCTGCACGCCTAACCGCTCAACCGCATAATCTTGATTTACTCCCGTGGCGGTGCGGGGGAAATATTCGTTTAGTGTTCCGTCTGCCATTTCCCAAAGATCGGCCATCGCGTTTGAAAATATCGTGATGATAATTCCAAAAATGGACTTTGGTGCATTTGTGATATTTCCGATATTTGTTCGCAATGACGCGAAAATGTCGGAATAAATATCGGTGAATCTTTTGATTGTAAAACCCTGCGACGAAAGCCCAAAATTTGAAGCCATTATATTGATACCTCCGCAATACCATAAGCGGTATCGACCGTGAATGTTATTGCCAATTTGCGATTTGAATTGTCAAATATCTGTGAATACGAGAGAATTTTATTTACATCTACCGTTGACATAATCGTGTTTTTAACTTTTGCCTCGACTTCGGAAGCTCTGTGTTTTTCGCCGAGGATTGAATACCAGTCCGTACCCTGTGAAGTGTCAAACTTCCATTCGCCACTAAACCACCACAACGCAATAACAAGAGCCTGCCGAACCATGTCAACACCTGAAACCGTTTGCAAGTCACCGGTGGATATGTCGAGATCATGCCCGTCATTGTCAAGGGCGGGCGGTGCCGGTGTATAGTCGGTCAAAAGAAGGTCGATTGTATTTGTTGCCATTATGCGCCTACCGATGCTTGGACATGGTCACTGGTATATGTTGGATTTGCGGCGTATGGAGTCAGGCCGCCCGTCAAAAGGTTTGTCGTGCATGTTCCACTTGTGGCACCTGAAGCAAGCGCAATCGTGCCGGTGTGCTGATGTCCGGTCACGCCGGTCAATAGTTTGTCGCACACGTCTTTCACAAAATCCTCGGTCGCTACCTTTTGCCATGTCCCCGTTTCGTCGCCGATCTTTACCGTGCCGTCCGCCGTGATCTGCAATGCCGAATCTTTGTATTTTACCACAAGGCTATTTTGATCTTTTGCGAGATTCTTTGAAGCAGTGGGAAAGCATCCCGGAATACATACCGCATCTGATAGGTGATGCTGCCTACCGTCAGATGCTTTGACTAATTGTTCTCCATTGCCAGTCCGCCATTCATCAATACAAAAATCATTAAAGAGAACGAGTACGTTGTCGCCACGTTCGAGAGGAAAAGAAATAGATGCGTTTTTGGAAGATGGAAAAATTACTTTTACATCATTCAACACGTCCAATTCTTCTCTCTCTATTTCGTCGCTAACATGCCGCATAATAAGC
>CAIOZP010000009.1 GCA_903862805.1 uncultured Fibrobacterota bacterium | reverse complement strand
TTGACTATAGAGAATTGCAAAAACTTCTCTCGACGTACATTCTCGCACTGCCAACAGCCATCAGTCCGGTGACCGGCCGCGTTCACACATCGTTCAATCAGACAGTGACCGCAACAGGTCGTCTCAGGTCGACTAATCCGAATCTGCAGAACATCCCGATCCGCACGGAAGCGGGCCGTCGCATTCGCAGTGCGTTCGTCGCACCGACCGGCAAGCTTCTTGTCGCCGCTGACTACTCGCAGATCGAGCTGCGACTACTCGCGCATTTCTCGCAGGATGATCGAATGATCCTCGCGTTCTCCGAGAACCGCGACATACATACCGAAACTGCGGCGGCAATCCACAACATCTTTCCGGAGATGGTCACACCCGACATGCGTCGCGCCGCCAAGACGATCAACTTCGGTCTCATGTACGGAATGGGTGCGATGAAACTGTCGAAGGAACTCGGCATCCCGTTTCGCGAAGCACAGAAATTCATCGACGGATATTTCGCACAATTCCCTACTGTCAAAAAATTCATGGATGACGCGATTGACAAAGCGGCAAAAGCCGGCTACTGCGAAACAATGTTTGGAAGAAGACGTAACCTGCCCGACATTTCAAGTGCCAACGGCCGACTGCGTGAAGGTGCCGAACGCATCGCGGTAAACACGCCCGTTCAGGGAACCGCCGCTGACATCATAAAAGTTGCGATGATAAATATCAGCAACGAGATCGGTCGCTTTACAGATGCGAAAATGCTTTTACAGGTTCATGACGAATTAGTATTTGAAGTACCCGAAGACTCCGCCGAAGAATTTGCGCCATGGGTAAAAGGAATCATGGAGAGTGCTATCTCGCTATCGGTTCCGTTGAAAGTTGACACTGGCACAGGAAGGAACTGGGCTGATGCTCATTGACAAAATGCGAAACTTCCAACGCGATGTCATGCTGTTTATTTCCGGTGTGGCGTTAGCCGGCCTTGGTGAAAGTGTTTTCAATTCTGTCTTCAACAATTTCCTGAATGAAACGTTTTCGATCAGCGGGCTCGAACGAACTTTTCTCGAACTTCCTCGCGAGCTTCCCGGCTTTCTGATCATCTTCGTCTCTGCTGCATTGTTCTTTGTTCGTAGCCGTCGACTCGTTGCAATCGCGATGCTTCTTGGAAGCACCGGGCTCATGACGATGGCTTTCTTCTCGAAAAGTTTTCACTCTGTCTTTGCATGGGTATTCATACTCAGTCTCGGCCAGCACCTCTTCATGCCGCTTTCAACAAGCATCACGATGAGTCTTGCCAAAGACGGCGAGACCGGACGGCGGCTCGGTCAGATCAACGCGATTCGCAATGCGTCAATGATCTGCGGAAGCTTCATCGTGTTCGTCGGCTTTCATTGGGTTCACTTCAATTTCAGAACCGCATTCATTGTCGCGTCGATGTTCTATCTCGCCGCCGCGAGTTTGTTTCTATTGATGGAACCAGGCAAAGCACATCCGCCGTCAGTGCATCTCAAGTTCCACAAAGAGTACGGACTTTATTACTGGCTATCGATTCTCTTCGGAACGCGCAAGCAGATATTTCTCACGTTCGCACCGTGGGTGCTTGTCTCGATATACAAACAACCGACAGCAATGATAGCAACACTGCTAACGATATCCGGCATAGCAGGCGTTCTGTGTCAGCCGATCCTCGGGAGAGCGGTTGACAAAATCGGAGAACGGAAAATCCTGATGGCAGAAGCGTTCCTGTTGATATTTGTCTGTGCCGGATATGCATTCGCACGAGCTCTCTTTTGTCAATCAATTGCACTTGTTGTGGCTTGTGCATGTTACATAGCCGACCAACTTCTCATGTCGGTAAACATGGCGCGGTCAACGTACTTCAAAAAAATCGCGCAACATCCCGACC
>CAIOZP010000008.1 GCA_903862805.1 uncultured Fibrobacterota bacterium | reverse complement strand
TGCCAATTATCCCAAACCCGCCAAATGCCGTTTGGATCAACAAACCTGTTCCGGAGAAGTCTGAGGAGATGGCTACTTCCTTAATTTAGTTGGAACCTTTGTCTCAAAGTTATTGACACGTTCCGGTTGTACTTGCCGGTGCCGAAGCGACCGTTGATGCTGGCTTTTGTGCATCGCGCTTTGAATTTGCAGCTCTCAAGTACGGGTCGTTATATGCTTTCTGTCGGTCCGGATTTCCGTTGTTTGCGAGTTTCCCGAATTTTCTTACGACGTGCATCCATCGAATGGCAAGATTCTTGGCTCGTTGCAGCATTGTTTTGGCTGTTTTGGGATCGGTGCCTGGGCGGCTCTGCGCATAAAGTGCCGCGAGCTGATGCCCAAGTGCTTCGGTCTGATCGAGCATCGCCGATGTGTAGCCGACAGACTGCAAAAGGGCCAGATTGTCTCGTCCGAGAGCAACAAGGTTCGGGATCTCCATTAAAAGATCTTCGTTGACGTTGCTTTCGCCGATTGCCTCAAGGAGTTTCATCTTGTCGGGTTCGTCGGTGTAGGCTGCGTCGAGATGATCGTAAAGATTGTCTCTGGCATCTATCCCGCTTTGCTTGAGGGCTGTCCATTGAGTCAGCGCATTGCCTTCTCCGAAGTGGGCATTGGCCCATGCGTATTCATTTTGTTCAAGCGTTTCGGCCAATGGTTCGGCGGTTACAATAAAGTCAGCCGATATTCCTTTGGATTGCAGGCCTGCAGAATCTTCCTGCATCAGGGTACCGAGCCGACGGATTTCGACGGTAAGATTTTCGGTGGCCCTGCTTGTGTTTTTGTCGATCTGCTCAGAAGCAATCGCACTTGAAAGAGACGTTGGCGTAAGTGAGCGAACAGATACCATTATTTAACTCCTTGTGACATAAAGCGTTGTTTTTTATGACAGAAATATTTGATACAAAGGTTTTCAAAGGAGGCCAAGTTACAATGCTGATACTGATTTAGCATCCAGTCAGGGTTAAGATCGAAAAATTAGCAACTACGTCATTTCGGGCCCCCTTATGGGATCGGCTTGAAAACGGTGGCTATTGACGTTGAACAAGATAAGCTGGTACAAGTGCTGCGCGCAGAAAAAAATCATTTTCCCGCAGCACAGGAATTCTTTGTCTAATTTTTCTACCCCATCGGTTTTCATTCCGCTTGACAAATGCGACAAATCTATAAAGAAATCAATAACTTGATCAAACCGCACTGTATTTCTGTATTGATTTTGCAAAACTGTTACGCTCGCAACAAATTCTGTTCATTCCTTGGCAACCAGCAGATCGTGCGGAATGACGGGATGTCAGCTCAAAATATGGATTAAAGAGTGGTGTAGAAATGATCTTCGACGCTCGCAATAATGTTTTCGACAGTGCTCATAGTGTGAGGATAGGAGTTGTTGTGTGCCTAACCTTCGAGATGACCTCCTCCCATATCTTCTTTCAAGGGGACCAGGTGGATTCGATGGCGGTGGTGATAGCAAATAGATTTGCTTTGTGAAATGGTAGAGACGCACAGCTGAACGTCTCTACTACGGAGAAATGAAAAAGGAATGTTGCAATGGCCTGTGAAGAACCAACCCAAGAAGCCCCCCAGTGGGGGCGCGCCGATAGGCGAGGGGGTTGGGGTCACATCTTCCTT
>CAIOZP010000007.1 GCA_903862805.1 uncultured Fibrobacterota bacterium | reverse complement strand
TTTGGATCTGCTCCCAAGGTTCTACGATATAACCGGAGGCACTATCTCCATCGATGGTCAGGACACTCGTAAGCTTGATCTTTCTTCTCTACGCAACATGTTCGGAACTGTCTCTCAGGAGACGGTACTCTTCGATAATACTATCAGGGCAAATATCTCCTATGGCTGTGACAATGCCACAGAAGAAATGATCCGTGATGCAGCACTTGCAGCAAATGCCCTTGAATTCATCGACAAGTTTCCCAAGGGTATGGAAACCAAAGTCGGTGAACGCGGAGTCGCACTTTCTGGCGGGCAACGACAGCGTATTGCGATCGCCAGAGCCATTCTCAAAAATCCGCAGATATTGATCCTTGACGAGGCGACAAGCTCACTCGATACCGAATCTGAGAGGCTTGTGCAATCTGCTATCGAAAGGCTCATGGAAAATCGCACAGCAATCATAGTTGCTCACCGCCTTTCGACAATACGCAATGCAGACAAAATTGTCGTGCTCGAAAATGGTGTAGCGGTTGAGCAAGGAACCCATGCTGAACTTTATGCCCTTGGTAAAAGGTATCGCTATTATCACGATATCCAGTTTGCAAAGAGCGAATTGGAAAACAGGGAGAATCAATAATGGCTTTAATGGTTTCAATTGAATCGGCCTTGATTATTCTGTTAGTCATTTCGCTCGTGATAGCGGTGCAAAGTTTAAAGAGATCAAAGGATCGTTTGATTCGTATATATGACTATGCACCTGTGTCAAAAATACCGATGATAAAGCCCAAAGACTTTGATACTTTGTTCGTACCAGATGCCACAGGTGTTGCACTACAATCGCAAATATTCTTCATAGGAACAGGCGAAGGGGCACCATGCCTGACTAACGATACAGAGGCTTGGATACTCTCTGTCCTGTCAAAAAAAGCTCTGAATATGTTTGAATTTGGTACTGCAAGTGGAAGAACGACATATCTTTGGGCAATGAATTCATCTTCAGATGCACGAGTCACCACAATAACACTTCACCCTGATCAGCAAGACAGCTATCGCGCAGAATCAAGCGACAATACTGAAGGTGGCGCAGCAGCTCTGCGAGAATCAATCTTTACCCGATTTGTTTATTCCGGTACAAGTGTCGAATCAAAGGTTACACAGTTATATGGTGATAGTAAAGTCTTCGACGAAACACCTTATCTCAAGGCATTTGATCTGATTTTCATTGATGGGTCGCATTCATATTCGTATGTAAAAAGCGATACCGAGAAGGCTTTGAAAATGCTGGCACCGGGAGGCACCATTGTTTGGCACGACTACCGTAACGATCTAGAACATACCAAGGGAGTAGTACAGCATTTGGATTACCTGGCAAATAGCATGAAAATCTGTCGGATATTTGGCACATCCCTTGCCGTTTATAAGGCAGCGTAAGTACGATGAAGAAGATTTTATTGAAAAATGTCACACTTATTTCGGCGACCTCAATACATATCGAAGATACGATCTCCGCACTTAAATACAGTATGCGTGGGATCGACTTTGGCTCGGTCAAGCTCGTTTCGCATGAGTGCCCGACCAATCTTCCCCAAGGCATAACTTTCAGCAAATGCGAACAGATGCATAATCTCGATGAGTATAGCCACTTCATGCTCTATTCTCTTGCAGATCATGTCGAGACAGATTTCTGCCTTACTGTCCAACAGGATGGATTTGTTGTTCATCCGAATCAGTGGACTGACGAGTTTTTCAAGTATGATTATATTGGTGCGCCGCTTCCTATTGCAGATGTTTTCCGCTGTTCAGATGGAAGGCAGATTCGCGTTGGCAATGGAGGATTCAGCCTTCGAAGCTCAAGGCTTCTAAAACTCGGCAAGACCATTCCTTTCACCTCAAAGGCAGGTTATTTCAATGAGGATGCACTGATTTGTGTCGAGCATCGTGCAGCCTTTGA
>CAIOZP010000006.1 GCA_903862805.1 uncultured Fibrobacterota bacterium | reverse complement strand
TCTAATTAGACAAGCATTATGCGATTTTGGTTTTGAAACCAATATGTACGGGATTGTACTCCCAGTTGAAGCAACTGATGATGTGCTTTCGGCTCTTGACTTAAGCAAATCCAGACAGAATTTCAACAAGTGGATCGTTAGGCCACTTCAGCAAATGTTCCCAGGCAACAGGGTTGAATGTTCTCCGTGTTTAGATACGGCTACTGTCTTCTATAAGATGCTGGACGCTTAAAATGATCTTCGGCGAACCACGCTGTTGTTTCTCCAACTGCACAATTGCATCGATTGCAATTGTGCATGGAGAGCAACATGCGTGAACTCGCAATTGTCAAGCACAACAAAAAACTCGAAGCAGACAAGGCAACTAGGCCAGCCGCTCTTGTTATCGCTCCGAAGATTGACAACGAGGCAATCGACACTATCGTCTTGAGGCTTGAGAAGGCTTTGCGGCCTTTCGCAAACCTCTGCGAGGATTACGCCGTCGATGACCTTTCGCGACTGTGCAGTATATCCAGAACAACGGCTATGCGGGTGCAGACAGGTCGGTACTATGTCGGTGATACAGTCAGGTTCCGTCGATACGAGATCGAACGGGCGATTGACAATGGGGAATTAATTCACAAACCTGAAGGAAAGAAATAAGGAGAGGACATATGCTTTTAAAACTAAATCAAATACACAAGATTGACGTCACGGTGCTGGCTAAAGATCCAGAACGAATCATCAAGGAACAGATTTCCCAGTACATGTACAGTCTTATTGAGCTAGCTTTGTTAAAAGGTATAGAAATGGTACCTTTTGGATTTAGGATTTCACAAAAAATCTTCGACGCCATTTATGACCACATAACTTCCTTCACGATGCTTTGGGATATACGAGAACTGGTGAAAGAGTGTCTCCAAAAGATTTTCCCCGGTAATCTCATTACCTTCGATGCATATAACTTGCCGATGGTTTGGTTTGCGTATACAGACGAGAGTAATAAACCTACTGACATTGTTACTCGGGCAATATTCGGGTATCGGTCAAAACCAAATATGAGCGGGCTCTCACTTTCCAACGAAGCGACAAACATCATATTGGCCCTTCGTGGTGTGGAGGATTTTAAACAGGACGACGACAAACTGCTAACTAGTGCGTTGAAGCAATTATTCCCAGGCAACAGGGTTGAGTACTTATCGTATAATCGTACGGCCATGGTTTACTACAAGCCGTGGAGTGCTTAAAATGATCTCTGGCGATTCACGCTGTTGTTTCTCCAACTGCACAACTGCATCAACTGCAATTGTGCATGGAGAGCAACATGCGTGAACTCGCAATTGTCAAGCAAGCCCGAAAGCTTGAGGCGGCCAAGGCTGCGAGGCCGCCTACCATTCTCGTTGCTCCGAAGATTGACGCTGAAGTAATCGATGCAATCGTAAAGCAGCTTGAGAAGGTTTTGAGGCCTCTTGCTAACTTGGGAGAGGATTACTCCGTCGATGATATCGCCTGCCTCTGTAATGTCTCCAAGACGACAGCAATGCGGATACAGACCGGCAGGTATTACGTCGGTGATGCGGTGCGGTTTCGGCGCGAAGAAATCGACTACTATCGTAAGACTGGGAAGAGACTGGAGACGAAGCGATGACCACATTTGACAAATCGACAATGCCCAGAGTTATACTAGTCACGCTGCATTCGTCGTGGAGCATGTATGAACACGATGAGTAAACGGCTCGCGCCCGGTATAACGCGCGAAAGTGATGGCAGGCTTCTCGTGATTGCCAAAGTAGGCACCGAGAGAAAACAGTGCAGACTTCCTAAAGGAACATCGACTCCAGAGGCAACCAGAATTCGCCTCGAAATGACCGATGAGCTCAAGCGAAGGGCTGACAATGCCGACACCGGTTCTTTGACAATTCGGACGATCGAAGACGCGATGAAGCACTTGAAAGCCTCGCCAAAACGTCGAGGCGGCGAACGAAAGTATCTGCAAAGGGAAAGTCGATACGACCAGATCATACAGGAGATCGGTCATGTCTCGTTGCACAACTCATACGGCGCGGTAAAAGCTTTCGCAGAGAAATTGATAAAGGATGGATTGGCTCCGGCAACTTGCAATAGAGTTATCTCTCTTGTCAAGGCGGCAGTACGCAATGCCTATGACACCAGAGAAGGCGCAGATTATCACCGAGCCATTCCAGAGAACTACCTGTCAGGATTCCCGATGTATCCCGAGAACAGTATCTGTTTTCGCAATCTGTCAACCGAGGAACGTGATCGGCTATGGGTAAACCTGCCGTGGGCTATGAAGCCGGTTTACTACTTTGCGAGCTGCATACCAGTTCGTATCAGTGAGCTGGTGTGTATCACACGTGACCGGATTCACCTCGACACAAGGACAATTGACATCCCGATGGGTACGACGAAGAACGGTAATGGCCGTGTGCTTGTGATCCCGGAAGAGTTCATGCCTTATGTCAAGTGGATGCTGTCTACTCCGGCAAGGTATCTGTTCAACCGTGGGGAGGAGAATGGATATGAACCGATTGGATTTGGTGTAGAACCAAAGGACACAATCAACGTGAGGAAGTACTCTGAACGTGAACAGTTCAGGTCAGCGCTGAAGAAGGCCAAGATTGAGAAGTACAACTTTCATAAAACTCGACAGGAAGCCATTCTCAACATGTGCGCTGATGGTTGGGAGCAGGAGACGATTCGGCATGTCGGGGGTTGGGAGTCCGTAGAGGCGTTTGAGCGATATGTAAACAAGGATCTGTGTCTGCATATCAAGCATGGCTCTTACAAAATCGACCAGACTTGGAAGGTTCGCTATGCCTTCGAACTTATACCTGCAAATGTAAGGAAGGATATAAACCTAGTGCCATTTATTGTGTCGAGTACAACGAAGGTGTACAACGGAGCCGATGAAGAGAAAGTTTTGATTGACAACATGCGACAAGTCATCTAAAAAACAAGCCGCTGCAACTCATTATGTCACAGCGGCTTGCAAATTTGGCGGAGGCGTGTAGGAATCGAACCTACCTAGCCGAGGTCTACTCGGCAACAACGGTTTTGAAGACCGCGAGGGCCACCAGTGCCCCATGCACCTCCATTTAGATGCGGATCGCTTGATGAAATATACTACAAGTGTAAAGCCATTGCACAATTATTCGAGGGAATAAAGGACTCATCTTCCTCTTGTACACCGTAACGCTCAACACAAAACTATTTTATCGCTACGGTTGACAGGATGATAATACAGAGGATCGTGATGAAATTTTTGCTCGTTTACCCCTCTTGGCCGAAGCTTGAGCATCAGACGCCGTTCACGCTTCCGCCTCACGGGCCGATTGTCATGGCCGCCGCGATTCCATCGTGGGTAGATGTGACTTTTGTTGATGAAAATGTTGACGAAATCCCCTTCGATGGCGGATGGGATTTTGTTGGACTCTCGATGATGCTGACCTCGCAACAGCCTCGCGGATTTGCAATCGCGCAGGAGTTCATGTCGCGTGGAATCAAAGTGATCGCCGGTGGAATTTCGGTCATGCTTCATGCAGACGAAGTTCAGAAACACGTTGACTCTGTTTTCTACGGCGAAGCAGAAGGGCGCCTTGAAGAAGTTTTCAATGACTTTACAAATGGGAAGCTGAGATCGCGTTACGATTACAGTCTGAACTTCCCCGACACCGAACTTATTGGCCCAGCCCGTAGGTTGATTCTCGATCACGACAAATACGCATACAAAGGCGTGCGAATGGTTGACCTTTTCCATGCATCCCGCGGTTGCCGCTTCAATTGCTATCCATGCTGCACCGGCTATCTTGGCGGACGCACGTTCCGTCCGCGTCCGATGCATCGCGTTGCCGAAGAACTTGCCACCATCGACAATGACAAACTCTTCGTGGTCGATAATTCGCTTGCCCAAGACAAGGTCTGGGAAATAGAACTTTTCAAGACGATGGCACCGTTCAAAAAGCATTGGTGCTGCCACCCAATACAAGACGATGATGAAGTTCTTGCCGCCGCAGTTGATGCCGGTGCGTGGTATGTCTATCAGGGCGTTGACGATACATCCGATTTCATCCGTAACCGCATCAATCGCTATCATCAATACGGAATCGGCGTCGAGGGAACGATCATCCTCGGCACCGACGAACAAACCGAAGACGACATCAAGCGCCTCGTCGAGTTCCTTCTCGAAGTAAAACTCGACCTAGCCGAGTTCACGATCATGACGCCATTTGCCCACACAAAAATCCGTGAGCAGATGGAACGCGAAGGCCGCATGCTGACCTACGATCCGGGCATGTACACAGCCGACAAAGTGGTGTTCCAACCCAAGCACATGAGCGCCGAAAGATTACAGGAACTATATCACTGGGCATGGGATCAGTTCTACGACGACGAACCGCAGACTTATAAAATGTACAAACTTCATAAGAAGATTTAATAGACTAAAAAATCTATTTTGTTTGATGATTTGTTTCGTCTAAAAATGATGTTTGATTGTTCTTTTCAATAACCGGCAATCCGTTGCAAACCCTTCCGCCCAGAAGCGGAAGGGTTTGACACAGTTGACAGAATGCGACAACTCCGCCACATGGCAATGCAGGTTATTTCACCTGCGATAGACGGGGGCGTTGCGGGGGCGGAGCCCATGACACAAGCGAAGGGAAGCAACGCTTTCCGTAGCGACCATAACTGACTTGACTAGCAATATTTCGACATACGTCCTTTACAAAAAGGAAAAATAAAAATGAAAGATACTGAAGTAACCACCGGCCTCGAATCCCACAAAATGACAGTCTTCGTCGAACACGAAGACGGCACCTACGGCCCTGCCGAATCCGGTTCATACATGGTGAAAAACTTCATCGACAACTTCGCCGAGAAGCAGAAACATTTCCACGAATCTGCATATAAAGACCTCGCTGCCGGAAAGATTTCACCAGTCGGATACCACATGCGCCTTCGCGAAATCGCACCGGCTGACCTTGCTGTTCGTGCGATCATGCCTGTCGGAAAAGTTAAAAAAATCCTCGATCCCAAAGGCTTCGCGTCCTTGACAATAGGAGAAGCCGCGCGCATTGCCGACGTACTCGGAATTCCATTGGCCGATCTCTTCCAATTAGCGCCACCAGGAATGATGATTGCGCATCAGCCGACACCGAATCAGTGGGTCGTGCGCAGCGTTGCGATCGCTCCGATTCCCGGGCCGCATTCATCAAAACCAGCCAGCACAACGGAGCAGAAATAATGAGCACGAGACCTTTTGAACACCGCATGGCCGCGCATTGCGAAACCGGAACAGTTGCCGGTCTTCTCAACCATGCAGGACTTCCGATTACCGAACCGATGGTTTTGGGCATCGCTGGCGGAATCTTTTTCGTGTATCTCGAAAGCCGCCGCCTCGCCTTCC
>CAIOZP010000005.1 GCA_903862805.1 uncultured Fibrobacterota bacterium | reverse complement strand
CCAAGCTCAAAGGCAAGCTGATCTGCAAGTGTGCTTTTGCCGGATCCCATTGTTCCGCATGTTATAAACAGGGCGGGTGGGAGCCGACTTCTTATGCAGTATCCGTATGCCAGACGAAAATAGCGGGTTGCACGTTTTTCGGCGGCGGCACGTTTCTCCGGGGTGATGCCGGAATCCAGAAGCTGCATACTTTCAACCTTGCCGCGGACAAAAGCGCGGTAGACTTTGTAGAAAACTATTATTTTTGCAAGGTCTGAGTCACCGGATGCTGCAGTATAGGTGGCCAGTGCAGCATCAGCCAAATCGCTGCGACGGTGGTAATCAAGATCCATAAGCAGGAACGCGATGTCGGCGGCAATATCGGAAAAACGAAAGCGTTCGTTAAATTCAATGCAGTCGAAGATCTGCGGGGTGGAATCGAGAAGGCAGATATTGCCGAGGTGAATATCACCATCGCAATCGCGGATAGAGCCGTTTTTTACCCGTTCGGCAAACAGCGAGCGCAGCTCCTCAAGACATGTTTCAACATAGGAGCGAATGGTTTCGCTGGTAGCAGTCGGGAGTGTCGTAATTCGGAATTGCCGGGTCTGATCAAAATTTTCCTGCCAGTTGAACCGTATCTGCTCCGGAGAGCCGAATTGAGAAATGATGGGCGATGTCTGGGCGTTGGAATGAAAGTCATGAATTTTTCGTGCAACAATCCGTATCTCTTCCGGTGAAATGGTTCCGTTGTCAACGAGCCTGTCAAGCATCCTGTCGGCAGGCAGACGCTTCATCATGACGGCGTATTCAATTGCATTACCATCACCGACAAACGTTACGCCGCTATCACTCTCATGAAGCGCAATAATCCGCTCATAAATTTCCGGGCAGAGCCGCCGATTGAGACGCAGTTCCTCCTGGCAGTAAAAGAGGCGGAGTTCAAGCGTGGAAAAATCGAGAAAACCGAAATTAACCGGTTTTTTAATCTTGAAAACGTGCGTATCCGTGAGGAAAAGCCAGGACACATGTGTTTGAATCAGCTCAACCGTACGGGTCGAAACCGGGTAGACGGACGGATTAAGAAGTTGCTCCGGAATATGCTCTTTTATAACGGAAGTTGACATGCGAGTATAATAGCATAACAGACTCTATTCGCAAGGTTACAATGTGACTGCAAGGGATGAGGGACGGAGTGAAAAGGGCTCGCAGAAATGATATCTGCGAGCCCATGTTTCATAATGATGCAGGAATTACGCGGCAGTGACAGATATTTTCAATTTTGCCGTCACTTCAGGATGAACTTTGACGGTAGCGGTGAAATCACCGGTGTGTTTGATAGCATCGGCAAGGATGATGCTCTTGCGGTCAATTTCGAACCCATTATTCTTCAGAAAGGCGGCGATTTCCATGTTGGTGACTGAGCCGAACAGTTTGCCTTCTTCACCGGCTTTATGCGTCAGAACGATTGCCAGAGCTTCCAGTCGTGCGCCCAGATTTTTAGCCGACTCAAGAGCTTTGTCCTTTTTGTAGGTCATTTGACGTTTTGTGTGCTCAAGTGCCTTGGCATTTTTTTCAGTGGCTACGACAGCAAGTTTTTTCGGGAGCAGATAATTGCGGGCATAGCCGGGTGCTACCTTTACAATGTCACCAATGTGACCCAACGTTTCAATGTTCTCATTCAGAATTACTTTCATCTTTTTTTCTCCTTTCAAGCCTGTCAGGTTTTTTACAGGTTTTCCTGTGTTTTGGGGGTTCTGAAATCAACCCAGAGATCGAACAATCCGACGCCGGCAACAAATGCCAGCAGGTATGGCTGGATAATCAACATGACATACAAAAAAATCCGCACAAAAGCTGGAACGGAATACATTGAAATAAACGAGGAAACAACCGCCATGCCCTGAAAAAAATACATCATGGTAATAATAAGT
>CAIOZP010000004.1 GCA_903862805.1 uncultured Fibrobacterota bacterium | reverse complement strand
CTTTGTGGCTACAAACATCGTGATCGTGTGTCAGGTCATTCGCTCACTCGTTTTCGCTCTCAAATTCTCTCGAAGCTACTTCTTTGTAGCCTGTTAAAGGAGAAATCGGGATAGAGTTCGTTGAGATTGCTGGAAATCCGCTTGCGAATCGTTCGCTGAAAATCTACGGGGTGAAACTCGCGACAGAAACTGTTGACACCATTCCGATCTGGACCAGTTTCACTGATTCAAATGGCAAATTCCTGTATGCGGCTAATCCCTTCAACAATCGAACTATCAACAGTTTAACCAATCTGAATTTGCTCATTCAGGAAAATGGAACTACCAGAGTCCGCTATTTCTGGATGCCGTTTTACGAGGCTGGTGCTGCGTATTTCAATGTCAGCGAAAGCATTTGGTACAAGAGAATCATCTGCAAGGATTGATGTAACTGGTCTTACTATCTCTGCGAAACAGTGTCTCTTGATTGACGACTCTTCTTCACATTTTCCATTCCGACAATTGCATCTGCATCGCCAAGTTTTTGTGCCTTGGAGAAATACATTTCCGCTTCATCGAGATTTCCTCGCGAGAAGGCAATTGATCCGGCAAGAAGTGCCAAGGGTGAAAAGTCGGGGAAGGCATCGAATCCCTCGCGAGCGGTTTCGAGAGCCACCAATTCTTTGCCGGTTTTCTGCTGCATTTCGGCGATACGGTACAATGTCCATTTTTTTGTTTTGTCCAACGAAAACGATTTGTCGAGATAATACAGAGAGCGATCAGCATTACCGGCAGACTCGTAAAGATCGGCAAGAGCAAGCGAAACTGCTGCAAGATTTTTCCCGGTCGCCGGATATGATTCAAGCCATCGTATTGCTTTGTCCTGATCGCCAAGATCGCGGTAGAGTTCTCCGAGGGCAATGTATGGTTCTTCCATTTCCGGGTAGGCTTGTGCGAGATCCTCAAAGGCGGCAATGCTCTGCGCATTTGCTCCGCATCGTCTGAACGCAGAGGCGAGCAAAAGCATTCCTTTTTTGTTGAGCGCTTCGATTTTGAGACCCTTGCTCATGGTTGCGATGCAGCTTCCCATATCGTTGAGGGTGAAATAGACAACAGCCAGATTGAGATAGGCCTTGAAAAACTGCGGTGCTTCTCTGATGCAGATACGATAACGAACGACGGCCTTGGGGAGACTGTCGAGCTGGAAATATGCGTTGGCCGTGTTGTAGGAACAAAGAGCCGGATTGTCTCCGCCGAGTGCAGCCTTTTTGTAAAGGCGTATTGCCTCCGGAAGTTTTCCTGCGTTATAGAGCCGGTTGGCATCGTCAAGTTGAGATGCGGAAGAAAGCTGCATTACAAGCAAAATTAAAAAAGATGCTAAATAATTTTTATGAACAGTAATCATTGATCCAGCCGGAATTCAAATTCTTTGGTGAACCTCACATTGACCGGAACGCCCTTGTTTTTGCCCGGTTTGAAACGCCATGTTGAAATGACTTTTTTCACGTCGTTATCAAATGATCTGTCGGGGCTTTTGACTATGCTCACATTCGTTACATTCCCTCTGTAATCAACCACGAACATTACCTTCACAGAACCTTCCAGATTCATTTCGCGGGCCTTTTCCGGATACGATGGTGCGGGAGCGAAAACTGGAACCGCTGCCTCGTCTGTGTGGCCGTCTTCGAAGACTTCCGCACCAAGATCCTGATTGCCAAGCACAACACCATCGCCGTTGTCTGAAGCTCCTGCTGCACCAAGGTCGGCTACAAAGCGCATGTTCGACTGGATG
>CAIOZP010000003.1 GCA_903862805.1 uncultured Fibrobacterota bacterium | reverse complement strand
TGTTGATTAGGCCCACGACAAGGAAGGTAGTTCTTTTTTTATTTCCGATCAAGCTCGCTTATGCAAAACATAGATAACCCCACTGGGGGGCTGTCTTGAAATCAACGGTAATGCTTGGCGTAAGATTCCTGTTCGGTGGTTGAGCGGAGCGATGTACTGTGCCTGACGAGGTAAAAAACATTCTTTTTGCTATTCCGCTGATGGTTTCTTCCGAATCATGATTCAATTTAAAACCACTTTTCCGAAGGACTTTCCAAAAGCTTCAATGACTTCGGCTACGCTCAGCCACCGAACGAAAATCTCCGGCCCTTGAGCGGAGCGATGTATTGAGCCTGCCGAAAGGCGCGGAGATTCCACAAGAACATCTGACTATTGATCCCGAAGCTATAGTTCCGAAAACTGGCAATTTTCTCCACGCTATCACACCGCAATTATTCTGACGATTTGAGAGGAAGCGTTTTCTTGAGGGTACAATCTTCATCGTAGCCTTCAGGGATGAGCATTTTGCTTTTGCATTTTGTCAACACTATTATTTATGTTTTGGTATCAGGATCACAGGGAAAACCTTCAAAGGAAAGCCCATGTCAAATTCTCCAAAAATCCTTGACCAGCTTCGTTCTGCTGTCACAACGCGGCACATGAGTGAACGCACCTACGATGCCTACGCCCATTGGATCAAGCGATATTGCCGCTATCACAAACTCCGGCATCCCGTGGAAATGGCAGAACCGGAGGTCAACGCCTTTCTCACGCATTTGGCTGTGGAAGAAAAAGTTTCTGCATCGACACAGAATCAGGCATTATCGGCATTGCTGTTTCTCTACAACGCTATTCTGAAAAAGAATCTCGGCGCACTTGGAGAAGTCATACGGGCACACAGGCCAAAGCGCCTTCCGGTGGTTCTTTCAAAAGATGAGGTCAAGAAACTCTTTCTTCATCTGAACAATCAATATCGCCTTGCGGCCATGCTCATGTATGGCACCGGTTTGCGTATCAATGAATGCCTGATGCTGCGTGTTCAAGATATTGACATGGCGAAATTCGAGATTACGGTTCGTCGTGGAAAAGGCAACAAGGATCGCCGGACAATGCTGCCCGAAATACTTGTTCCACATCTTAAAGAGCATCTTAAAAAAGTGAAAAACATTCACGATATGGATCTCGCCGATGGCTGGGGCCGCGTTATCCTCCCCGATGCACTTGCCGCCAAATATCCTAATGCCGCTAAGGAATGGAAATGGCAGTGGGTTTTTCCGCAGTTAAACAGATGGAGATGCAATGAAACAAATACGCAGGGGCGCCACTATATTGACGAAACCATTCTGCAACGGAATTTCAAACTCGCCGTGCAGGCTGCCGGAATAACCAAACACGCCACGCCTCACTGCCTTCGACACTCTTTCGCAACACATCTTCTCGAAAACGGCTATGACATCCGAACCGTTCAGGAATTGCTTGGACACACAAGCCTTGATACAACTATGATTTATACCCACGTCCTTAATAAAGGAGGCCTCGGTGTCAAAAGCCCAATGGATTCTCTATGACCTAAAAACAAGAAAATTCCACCACCGAGTCACACCCGCAATTATTTTGAAACAGCAGAAGTTCCA
>CAIOZP010000002.1 GCA_903862805.1 uncultured Fibrobacterota bacterium | reverse complement strand
GGTCGCTTGTGGAAGGTCGAAGGCGGTCGCCTGATGTGCAGCGGCAGCGCATCGAGCTACATAATGTTTCCCCGGTTTTTCACTCGAGATTTCAAATACGAATTCGACATTATTTCGAGCGGTCGCGCGTTCAATGCCGGATTTTTCATGGCAGGCGAAGCGCCATCGGTTGCCTATCGTTTCTACATTCACAAAGGAATGGACGGCCTTGACGGCATGTGTTTGCCCGGCTCAGATGTAGTGATTTACGAGAACAACCGCATCGCAATGAAACCGACCCGCACATATCACGCCGTGATTGAAAAAAGCAATGGCGTGATTTCCTACTGGCTGAACGGAATTCTGATTTCTCAGGTTGTAGATCGCTTTCCACCGCAAAATGTCGAATATCAGAAAGCCGGATTTTTTTCTGACGGTGCCGATGTTTCGTTCGACAACCTGAAGGTTTTCCGCAAGGCGATGCCGATGCTTTCGCGTCCGACAATGATCGCCGACCGTTTCTGGGAAAACGGCGATTTCGGGACAGCTCTCACCGAATACCGAGAGGTTCTCCTCGATTATCCAAAAGGACACATGGCCGATGCCGTCAAGGTGAGAATCGCAGATTGCCTTTTCCGCACCGAAAGATATTCGGATGCCATGAAGATTCTCAGCGAGTTTGACAGCACAACAAGCGTTCAGCAATCCGATCAGGCCGATGCAATGTATATCGAAGGTCTTGTCGAAAATGCCGGAATACGTTTCCCTCATCTCACCAAATCCCAGAAAAAACTTCTGCGCACTTTCCCCGGAACCGAGGCGGCGGATGCGCTCATTACCGACTGTATTGCATCCGGCGACGCGCTTATCAGGAACAACAGCCTCGATTCGGCGATAATCTTTTTTGAATCTCTTTCGGGCAGACTCGGCGACAAAGAGGTTCTGACCGGCAGGCTGCATCTTGCGGCAATAGAAAAACTCGCATCACAGGGCCGCGAAGACGCCGCAATTGCCGCAGCGATCCGCCTGCTCGATCTCTACAGCAATGATGAAATAAAACAGTATGCGAGAATCATCATCGCAAAACTTTACTGCATAGCCGGAAACCGCTCAAAAGCGATGGAGCAACTCAATCTTTGTGTGTCGGGCAACACGCCGCTGCCGTCAATGTGGGATGCATGGATGACCATTGCACAGATCGACGAGCTCGAAGGAAATTACACCGATGCGACTACGATCTATCGCAACGTCATTCGCATCTGCCCCGCATCAATTCCAAATCCGTGGAACGCCCGCCTGCACCTCTCGCTCTTGCAAAAACTTTTTCTTGCACCGGGTTCTGCAAGCTCCGATTCCCTGCTCGACGAAATCCTCACATCCGACTACGGCTTCGCTCAGCCGTCAATATTGGCCTCATATTACCGCAGCAATCTGAACAACACCGAGTTCGTGAATCTTTGGCAGAAAATATCCCTGCACGATTCATCCTTCTTCCTTCATCTTGCAACGCACGAACTTCTTTCGGGAAAACGTGATGCCGCTAAAAAGGAACTGAAGAGATATATGACCGCCTGCCCAAAGCAGGTATGGAATCAGGAAATACTCAGAACACTTATCGATAAGCCTGTCGCAGACAAATAGGTTTTACGGATGTCTATCAGACAATTTCGCCAGACAGTGTCATTCCAGTTGTGCTGATGATTTTCACGTTTTCGATTCTGCCCGAAAGATTCACATCCGACTTTACCGCGACCTTTTTGAAGTGATCGGAAAAGCCGATGAACGATCCGGTCTTGCGGCTCTGTCGTTCGGTGAAGAGTACCGAAATGGTTTTGCCGATCATCGAAGCATAGTGTTCTTTGGTTATGGCGGTCTGCACTTCAATGAGTTTTGAAAGCCGCGCCTTCTTTACCGCTTCGTCAACTTGAGTCGTGAATTTTGCGGCAGGTGTTCCTTCGCGCGGAGAGTATGCAAACATGAATGCGGTTGTGAACCGCACCCGCCGGAACAATTCGACGGTTGCATTGTAATCGTCGTCGGTTTCACCAGGGAAACCAACCATCACATCTGTTGTGATGTCGATATCCGGAACGGCTTTTCGCACTTTGTCAATTAAACCGAGATAGTGCTCGCGGGTGTATTTGCGGTTCATCGCGTCAAGTACCGCCGAACTTCCCGACTGCACCGGCAGATGCAAATGCCGAGAGAGCTTCGGCAGATCGGCAAAGGCGGCGATCAGATTGTCGGATAAATCTTTTGGATGACTCGTTGTAAATCGCAGACGTTTGAGTCCATCGAGATCGTGTAACTTGCAAAGCAGCTCCGGAAAACCGGTTGTTTCGTCGAGATATGAATTGACATTCTGACCAAGCAGCGTGATCTCCATGGTGCCGCCATCGATCAGTTTTTTCGCCGAGTCGACAAGCTGGCTGACCGGTATCGAATGCTCGCGTCCTCGCACATGAGGCACGATGCAATAGGTGCAGAAGTTGTCGCAGCCTCGCATGATCGGCAGAAACGCCGAGATACCGGAACGTGGTCGGCTTTCGTTCATGTCGCCATGGATCTGATCGGCCAAAAGACCATCGATCAGCTCCGGCATGCGCTCCATTGTTTGAGCGCCGATCACAAGGTCAATCAATGGTAATTCTTTTTTGAGTTCGTCGCCCATGCGTTCGGCCATGCAGCCAACGACCCAGATCTGCTGGCCGGGATGCCTTTTTTTGCGCCCCGAAAATTCTGCGATGCGCCCCTTTGCTTTGTCTTCAGCATGCTGACGCACGGAGCAGGTATTGACTACAACAAGGTCGGCATCGTCAGCCGATTCGACAATCTCGTAACCGCGCGATTGTAACAGACCCGAAAGCATATCGCTGTCGGCGCTATTCATCTGGCAACCGTAAGTTTCAAGATATGCAAAAAGCATTACACCAATTTCCTTCGCAGATCAAAAAGCAAAATTCCCGTTTGTAAAGACGGGAACTTCTTCGCCATCCGCGGTGATTCCCCTTATGTCAAGGTCGATTGTTCCGACCATGAAGTCTTCGTGCGTGAGTGAATCGTTTGCTCCGGCTGCGGCCAATGCCTCTTTTGTCAAATCGGTTCCACCTTCGAGGCAGGTCGGATAAGCCTTGCCGAACGCGAAATGACAAGCTGCGTTTTCATCAAAGAGTGTATTGAAGAAAAGTATTCCAGTATTACGGATCGGTGAATCGTATGGAACAAGTGCGACCTCGCCAAGATAGAGTGAACCTTCGTCGGTCGCAAGCAGGCTCTTGAGCGTCTCGTAGCCCTTCTCGGCTGAATAGTCGATCACGCGGCCATTCTCTATTGTCAAGCAGAAATTTTCGATGAGATTCCCGTTGTAGTTGAGCGGAAGCGCCGAGACGATTTTGCCGTTCACTCCGTTGCGACTTGGCAAAGTAAAGACCTCTTCGGTCGGCATGTTTGCAATGAACTCGCGTCCGGCAACAGTGCGCTCGCCGCCGCACTGCCAAATGTGTTTGGGCGGAAGCTCGACCGTCACATCTGTCCCAATACTGTTTTTATAACGAAGCTTTGCGAAATGTTTTGCATTAAGAAAATCGGTGCGGTGCTTGAGCGTTTTTTTGTGGATGTCCCAGGCGCCAAGCGGATCGGCGAGATCGGCGCGAACCGACTTGAGAATCACATCCCAAAGTCTTTCGACTGCCTCGTCTGCTTTACAATCAGGGAATACTTTTTTCGCCCATGAAACGGTCGGAACGGAAACAACGCACCAAGCGTTCTTGTTGCCCATCGCAGCCTCGAAATATTCGTGCAAGGCAATCTTGCGGGCCTTTTGGGCGCGTGCGACCTTTTCAGTCGGAACACCTTTGAGCAGCTCCGGATCCGATGCCGAGATACCAACAAATGCTGCACCAGCGCGGATATTGTCGTTATACATCGACTGATGCCACGCCGGAAATTCATCGAAGATCTTGTCTGGCGCAAGGTCAAACCGGAGCTTCGTGAAAAGCTCATCATTCCAATTCAATGTCACATCACTGGCACCAACACGATACGCTTCAGCGGCAACTATGCGGGCAAAAGGCGCGCACTCGATCGGCGACGAAATGACCAGCGGCTGACCTTCGCGGATATTGACTCCGTAGTGGACGATCAGTTTGGCGTAGTTTTCGAGTTGGGTCTGGTTCATGATATTTCCTGTCTGAAAATTCTTTTCAATGAGCCGCAGTTTTTGACAAAACATTCATCACGACAATCCCGGCAATGATGAGCGACATTCCAACAATTGCCCAGATGTCGAGGCGTTCGCGGAACAGGAAGATGCCGACGATTGCGGTCAGCACGATTCCGATCCCCGACCAGACTGCATAGGCAATTCCAACCGGAACGGTTTTTAGCATCAGAGATAAAAAGTAGAAGGCGGATCCGTATCCGAGAACGACCACAATCCCCGGCAATGGTTTTGTGAAACCTTCGGTCATTTTTAGCGCGACCGTTGCCGCAACTTCGGAGAAGACAGCAATGATGAGATAGATGAATCCGCGCAGGTCGATCATGAAAAATTTCCGGTAATGAACTGCGAGAACAGCTCGGCACCGGTCAAAGGCGAAGTGCCGGTTGAACGCGCATTCGCCTCGGAATATGCAAGCCCCGACGCATTGGAAATCCCTTCGCCGCAAACAGCAAAAGGAACCGGCGAGGCATCGTGAGTCTTGGTTCTTATGAAAGTCGGATGATCGGGAAGAACAATGATTCGCATGTTGTCAACGCGAGTCTGCATTTTCAAAACCGGTCCGACAACATTGGCATCGAACTCTTCTATCGCCTGAAGTTTTTTCGCGAGATCACCTTCGTGCGAGGTTTCGTCGGGAGCTTCTACATGCAAATAAACAAAGTCGCATTTGTCAAGCGCGCTTTCGCAAGCCGCAACTTTTCCGGCGTAGTTGGTGCCAAGATAACCGGTGGCGCCCGGAACTTTTATTACCTCAAGACCCGCGAGTCTGCCGAGTCCGCGCACAAGATCGACTGCCGAAATAACCGCGCCGGTTTTGCCGAAGCGTTCGGTCAGTGAAGGAAATTTTCTGCTTCCGCCCTGACCCCAAAGCCAGATGTCGGTGACGGCTGTTTTGCCTTCGGCAGCGCGGTCGCAATTTGCGGAACACGCCGCAAGCACAGGCCGTGCCTTGTCGCAAAGCACTCGCAAGATGTCAACACCCGCACCACTTGGAACATGCGGAGCAACAGGCTTGTCGCTCAGATCGTGCGGCGGCGTGCAATGAAGTTTTCCATCCGGAAAATTTTTTATAACAAGCAGATGCCGATAGCTCACGCCCGGATACAGTGTCACGCTGTCGCTATCGAGAACCTTTTTGAGGTCGGCTACAATTTTATGCGAGGTTTCGGTGTCGATGTGGCCCGATGAATAATCGTGCATGATTCCATCGCGGATGCTCACGAGATTACACCGGAAAGCAACGGCTCCGGCGGGAAGTTCTACGCCAAGACTCGCGGCCTCAAGAGGTGCGCGACCGGAGTAAAACAGCGATGGATCGAATCCAAGCAAAGACATATTCGCGACATCGCTGCCTGGCTCGAAGCCATCGGGAACCGTGCGCACAAGACCGGTTGCACCTTCGCGCGAAATACGATCCATGTTCGGCGTGCTTGCGGCTTCGACCGGCGTGCGGCCAGCAAGAGCCGCCTGCGGCTCGTCGGCCATGCCATCTCCAACGAGCATCACATACTTCATTCTGCGAGCCATCCGTCGATGTACGAAAGGATTTTTTCACCGTCTGCCGGAAGCTGTACCGGATGATTCGCAAAGCCATCGGTGCGGATGATTCCTGTGCCACTGAGATTCGTCGTGCGCTTGACATCTTCGTAGAGCTGATCAGTGTGAAACTCGACCGTGTAGTCCGAATCTTTCAGCACATGGCCAGTCAAAATGCAAACCACTTTTTCGTCGGACTTGATGATTCCTGCTTCGACAAGTTTACGAACGCCTGCGACGGTCGTGGCTGATGCTGGCTCGCTGCCAACACCGTCTGCGCCTATGCGGCTCTTTGCAATTGCAATCTCGGCCTCGCTGACCTGCTCAACAGTTCCGCCGGTCGATTCCACCGTGTACCATGCCTTGTCGAAACTCACCGGATTGCCGATCTTGATCGCAGTTGCGCGGGTGTGTGCATTGACAGATGCGAGTTTCATTTCGCCTTTGCACCATGCGCTGTAAAGCGGATTGGCACCAGCTGCCTGAATCACCGCAACCTTTGGAACTTTGTTTATAAATCCGGAACGCTTGAGCTCTTCGAAAGCCTTGCCGAAGCTACCGCTGTTGCCGAGGTTTCCGCCCGGAACAACAACCCAGTCGGGCGCTTCCCAGCCGAGCTGATGCAGCATCTCGATCATGATCGTCTTCTGACCCTCGATCCGATACGGATTGATCGAGTTGAGCAGATAGATTCCGCCTTTTACCGAGATCTCTTCGACGATGCGCATGGCTTCGTCGAAGTCGCCCTGAATCTGAATCGTGAGCGCACCGTAGTCGAGCGCCTGCGAAAGTTTTCCATAAGCGATCTGACCTTCGGGAATGAACACGACGCTCTTAATTCCGGCCCGTGCTGCGTAGGCCGCCATCGATGCCGAGGTGTTGCCGGTGCTTGCACATGCGACAACACGCGCGCCAAGTTTTTTTGCCATCGACACTGCGGTTGTCATTCCGTTGTCTTTGAACGAGCCGGTCGGATTTTGTCCCTGATGTTTGCAAAGAAGCTGTTTCATGCCAGCCCAGGCAGCACTTATCGGCATGTCGTAAATCGTGGTGTTACCTTCGGGCATGGTCACGACCGTATCGAATGGGGCGAACGCCGGAAGAAATTCGCGGTAACGCCAGACTCCCGATCTGTCAATCGGATTCCAGCTGG
>CAIOZP010000001.1 GCA_903862805.1 uncultured Fibrobacterota bacterium | reverse complement strand
GTTGTAAAGAACAACATTTTCTTTGTTGCCATGACTCACTACTACGACAACGCAAACTTCCTCGAAGTCTTCCCTGAAATGAAAAATCTCGACATCTTTGGCGAGATTCTCTCAAAGGCCGGACTCAAACAACTGCGCTGTGCCGAGACCGAAAAATTTGCCCATGTAACTTTCTTTTTCAACGATCAGAACAACGACAAGTATCCGGGCGAAGATCACATTCTGGTCAACAGCCCAAAGGTTGCGACCTACGATCTTCAGCCCGAGATGAGCGCCTTTGAAGTTCGCGACAAGCTCGTCGAGGCAATTGCATCAGACAAGTACGATGTGATTATCACCAACTTTGCAAACTGCGACATGGTAGGACACACCGGATTTTTTGACGCAATAATTACTGCCGTTCAAACGGTTGACACATGCGTTCACGATGTCGTCGAGGCCGCAACTGCCAAGGGCGGAGTTTGCATGATCTTTGCCGATCACGGCAACGCCGACCAGACCCAGCTTTCCGACGGAAGCCCGATGACCGCGCACACAATGAACGTTGTGCCATTCACGATCGTTGGTGCTGGTGCGGTCAAACTTCGCGACAACGGCAGTCTCTGTGACGTGGCTCCAACGGCGCTGAAGCTGCTCGGGATTTCGCAACCGGCAGCGATGACCGGCAAAAGTCTGATCGTTTAAGTTCATGCGCATCGGACTTTGCCAGCTCAATCCGATTGCCGGCGATGTTGCCGGCAATGTCGCCCGCCTAAAGCAGACCGTCGAAAAAACCGCCGAGCAAAATCCCGACCTGCTTGTCTTTCCAGAGCTTTTCATTCAAGGGTATCCGCCGCGAGACCTGCTCGAAAACGGCTGGTTTGTAAAAAACGCGCTCGATGGTCTCGATGATCTCTGCCGATTCTCCGAATATTTTCCTGAAACCGGAATCCTTGTCGGCATAACATTGCCAGACACACTCCGAAATGGTCGCGGGCTTTACAACAGCGCAGTTTTAATTCATAACGGTCGCGTGGTTTTTCATCAGAACAAATCGCTTCTGCCGACTTACGATGTCTTCGACGAACACCGTTATTTCGATCCGGCGCACGACACGGCGGTCTTTCCATTCAAGGATGAAATCCTCGGCATCACAATTTGCGAAGACGCCTGGAACGAAGAATCCCTCTGGGACAAACCTCTTTACGAGATCGATCCGGTTTCGGTTTTAGCGGCCAAGGGTGCGACCTTGCTCGTGAATATTTCGGCCTCGCCGTTTCATGTTGGAAAGCAGAATCTTCGCTGCGACATTGTCGAAAAGCATTCCCGAAAACACGCTCTCCCATTCGTATTTGTCAATCAGACCGGCGGCATGGACGAGCTGGTCTTCGACGGCGCCTCGATGTACTTCGATGGCAGCGGGAATCTCTGTGCGATCCTTCCGCAGTTCTCGGAAGACGTGCAAATAATTGACACATGCGAATCAATGACGCCGATCGTTCGTCCACGAATGGATGCGGTCGGAAACGTTTTCGATGCGCTGGTAGTTGGCGTTCGCGACTACATGGCCAAGTGCGGATTCAAGAAAGCGCTTATCGGACTTTCGGGCGGAATTGATTCGGCGGTAGTTGCTGCGATTGCCTGTGCGGCCGTCGGCCCCGAGAATGTTTTGGGCATCACAATGCCGAGTCGATTCTCATCAGATGGCAGTGTGAAAGACTCGCTCGACCTCGCCGCCAACCTAAAAATGAAATGCGAACAGCTCCCAATCGAAGCGACATTTACTACATACCTCGATTCCCTCGCACCGTTGTTTGAAGGCCGCGCGCCGGATCTCGCCGAAGAAAACTTGCAGGCAAGGATCCGCGGAACGATGCTCATGGCGATGTCGAATAAGTTTGGCCATCTTTTATTGACCACCGGAAATAAAAGCGAGATGGCCGTTGGCTATTGCACGCTTTACGGCGACATGAACGGCGGCCTCGCGGTAATCGCCGACTGCTTCAAAACACTCGTCTATCGTATAGCCGCGCACATCAACCGCAACGGCGAAATCATTCCGCGGAACATTATAGAGAAGGCTCCGTCGGCAGAACTACGGGCCGATCAGAAGGATCAGGACTCGCTTCCTCCTTATGATGATCTCGATGCAATTCTTTCCATGCTACTTGAAGAAGGACTCTCGTCGGCAGACATTGTCGAGCGCGGTCATCAGCGCGACACCGTCGCATGGGTCGTCAAAGCCGTTCGCCTGAACGAATACAAACGCCGCCAAGGTGCACCCGTACTTAAAATCAGCCGCAAGGCGTTCGGCGTGGGAAGAAGATATCCGATCGCCGCGAAATATTTGTGGTGAAGTTCGGGAAATATTTCTTTTTCGACATAAAATTATTCGGGATTCTTGTCGGAAATCTGCCAAAAGTGCCGTGACAAGAAAAAATTTAAGCAATTCTCTAAAAAATTCATTATCATTGATAGAGAAAAATTAGTCACGTATACCGGAGAAGGAATCATGAAAAAGCTGTTAGCGGGTGTAGCGAGTATTGTCGTAGTGTCTGTGGCAGGAATCTCGGCCGAGGGAACGGTCAAGGCGTCCGATTTGTTGAACGTCATCAATAATCACTCCACTGCGCTCACCGGCACCACCTACATGATTGACGAAGGAGTCACGCCCACGGTCTCGATAAATCAGGTCGATAACAGCACAAATATCTGCTGGATGGCCGACATGGATGTTGACTGCGATGGCCTTTACGATGCGCGATGTGCCGGTGATCCCACTAACCAGAGCCAGCTCAGTTGTGGTACCGACATAAATCCGGCAGACGTGCCGTTTTATGTGATCCCCATTTACAACAATGATTGGGATTATCGGAATAGCGACATTGATTTTGGTCAGCTTGGCGCAATCATATATAACAATAAAGTAGAATACGCAGTTTTTCTGGATGAATGCGGACTCAATCACATTATCGGCGAAGCATCATACGCTGCGGTAAATGATCTCGGTGTTGATCCAAATCCCGACACTGGCGGCACAGACGATCCGGTTGGCTATGTCATTTTCACAGGCCCTAACGGCCGCCTTTCAGAATCGAATTGGGCTAATCATAGCGCCGCAGTTACAGCCGGAAATCAGCTTGCGCAACAGTTGACCGCGCCGTATGTGGCAATTCGCGCTGGGGAAACACCCTTGAGTTCTTCGCCGGTTGTTTCGGTTTCGCGGTCTGCCGTTTCGGTGAAGATGAGCGGCAGTTACGTTCTGTCGGTAAGCAATACCCTCGGAGCGAAAATCGCATCAATGAGCGGGAAAGATGCGCAGACCTTCAACATGTCGAACCTTCCGCGCGGGGCTTATCTGTACAGCGTGAAAACGATGTCGGGCAAAACGGCGTTAAATGGAAAAATGATTCTGAACTGAGCTTCCTTTCTGGTGGTTGAGAAAAGCGCGGCGGACTTCGGTTCGTCGCGCTTTGTATTTTGACTTTCAGCTTGTAGTTGACAAAGAGGGAATGATGGATATTGCTTTTGTAATCATAGGAACGATAATCGGTATTGTGTCGGTGTGGTTTTTGCAGATGGCATTATCGAAAAAATCTTCCGGCAGGATTG